>JAIPJL010000047.1 GCA_021734165.1 bacterium
CCATTTGCTAAGTCCGCAAGGGACTCCATTATCATAATTGACAACATGCTCATGGTAATTTGATCATAGTTAATCTCAATTTCTGCGTCTTCCTCTCGAACGTCCCTGCTGGTTCATTTTATTTTTACCGAGACCTTGCGAACCTGTACGAACACTGCGATTCATGGTTGGATTTAAAAGCGCTTGTATTTTACCACTCTGTACATCCTTCACCGCTTCAGTCACAATCATCCCATGGCAGGAATAGATCGGTAATCCAAATTTTGTAAGATTATTAAATGCCCCTGGTCCTATATTACCAAGAATAAAAGCGTCTATTCCCATATTCATAAAATGACTCAGATCAAATGATGGTTCATTTTCACGCGCTCCGTTAATAACCGTGAAGTTGAGCGATTCAGAATCAACGATCAAATAATATGGCGCATGACCAAACCGTTTAGCAATTTTTGCTTTTAAATCGGGTGAAGCTGCTGCAATTAAAAATGTCATTTAATCTCCATTTTAAGTTTTGGACAATTCAAACATCCGACTTGCGGATTATCATTGAAAAAGCTGTCCCTGAAACTGCGATACTCTTTAAACCGCCATATAGACATGAGTGAACTGTCATTTACATTGCCAAAAATCATGCTTTTATATTTCGTTCGAGTTTGATTTGCATATAATGATACATTATCCACTGGCAGATTAGTAAAAACGCACGGTGAAATATTTCCATCAGCAGAAACAAATAACGCCCGGTCGATATTCTCGCTGCACCAGATGCCGTGTCTAATTGTTGAAGGTATCTGATAATGGATTTTCAGGTTGTTCTTAGCTCCTTTTCTGACTACTTCATCCAATTGATCACGAAGCGTATTAAAATTTGCATTAATCTGAGGATTTACCGACAATCTTAGTAAATCTTCTGAAGCAACAAAATCTAAGGTACTGATCACAACCTCATTAATATCCATGTTCCTCAATAATTCCGGTATATTCGCTAATTCATGTTTTAGATCATTCAAGAGCAAGTAAGCAATATTTATCTTTGG
The DNA here is from genome assembly GCA_021734165.1 of bacterium. Lineage (GTDB taxonomy): Bacteria > Electryoneota > AABM5-125-24 > Hatepunaeales > Hatepunaeaceae > JAIPJL01. The sequence goes on from JAIPJL010000047.1 coordinate 1,038, forward strand.
ATTATTGGTATTGAGTTCTTTCTTCTTACGGTTTATTAAATCAATGGAGTCAATTACGCCTTGTAAAGTTGTTCCTTTCCTTAATTTATCATTCGTTTCAGTAGTTCCTGCAAGTGACAATGCAATTATATCGATACCACTCTCGATCAGTTTCACAGTAGTCTCTTCATCCAGCAGGAGACCGTTGGTTGTAACACCCACTTCGCAACCGGTAGATTTTGCAAGTCTGATCATCCGGATAAAATCGGGATTCAGCAGCGGTTCACCCCAGCCCTGAAGAAAAATCAATTGCGCATGCTTAAATACCGGTTTCAGAAGCTCAAAGGTTTCCAGAGGCATGTGCCGATTCTGCCATTTCGATTTACAGATCGTATGTGGGCAGTATGTGCAATGAGCATTGCAGAAACTTGTGACTTCTACCTGAATCCAATCAAACAGCGTTTTCATTTGCGACTGTAACGGTTATAAACTACAACCCAGTTTAAATCCATCGGTAACAGCTTCCAGTATATTACGCGGATTTTTTACATCACCAATAAGATGAACATCAAAACCTTTAGCACGAATATCCTGCTCTAATTCATTTATCGGTGAACTGCCAACAGCCGCAATTACAGTATCGAATTCACCAAGCAGTCTATCCTCTTGATCTCCGTCAATATATGCCTTTCTACCTTTAAATCTCTTTATCTTCGTTCCTGTAAGTATTTTAACTCCTTGGGCAGTCAGGCTTTTCATTAGTAATTTAGCGGTAATCATCTCCATATCACCTCCAACCTCATCCAGCATTTCCACAACTGTTACAGTATGCTGCTGTAAAGCAAGCATTTCAGCGGTTTCCAATCCAATCATACCTCCACCGATTATAAGCACATTTTTACCGATGTTCTTTTCATCATTCAATATCTCATCACCAGTAAAAATATTCTCCATGTTTTCAATATCAGGTACTATAGGCATTGAACCGGTGGCTAAAACAATATGGTCAGGCTTGTCTTTAATAATATCCTCTATAGTTGCCCTATGTTTCAAATGTAACTTAATATCTGTTTTTTTCACACGGTTAATCATAGTAGTAAGTGGTCTGCTCATCTCTCCCTTGCCAGGAGGCAGCGCCGCCAGATTGAATCTCCCACCCAGTTCACCATCATCATATAACACCACATGGTGCCCACGTTTGTTTAATGTCAGTGCAGCTTGCATTCCGGCAGGTCCGCCGCCGATGATTGCCATTCTTTTCGTTCTTTCAGCTTTCGGGATCAGCTCGCCTTCATGACCTACTTCAGGATTAATTAAACAGGAAATACCTTCACCCGACATAGCTTTAGATAAACAACCCTGAAGACAAGCGCCACAGAGGTAAACATCTTCATCTTTATTGCTCATCATTTTATTTGGCAAATCAGGATCTGCAATTAAAGGTCTGCCGAGCGCTACACCATCGATAATTTCATTTGAAAGCGATTCTCTAATCAGCGTGGGATCACCCATCCTGCCTGCTGCAAACACTGGGATTGTTACATTTTTCTTAATTATTGACGCCCATTCAAGATTTTTTCCTTTAGGCAGTCGCATGTGTTGAAAATACCAGGGAGGCGAATCGCAGGTTGAACCGCTTGCCACGTGTATTGCTGAAACTCCTTTGCTCTCAAGCCATTGCGCAAGCTGAATATTTTCTTTTAGATCGCTGCCGTCTCCTGTTAATGTCGCTGATATCCGAGTGATGATGGGAATTCTAAGACCTGGTGTATTATCAATGCTTTCAAGTATTTCCTTACCAAACCTGAGACGATTCTCCCAGGAACCACCATATTCATCATGCCTTTGGTTAGTTGATGAAGAGATAAATTGACTTATTAGATAGCCAAGTCCAAACTGAATCTCTATAATATCAAATCCTGCTTCAACAGCCCTGCCAACTGCCCCTGCATATAACTTGACAACCTCCTGAATTCTTTCCACACTCATTGCTGTTGGTTTAACGCCTATTCTTTGGCAGGTTACTTCTGATGGAGCTTCCGGTGTTTGACCCGTTACTTTGGGATTTGCAGCGCTGCCGCCATGATTAAGATGAGCGATTGCGACAGAACCGCCTTCATGTATAGCGCTGACTAATGATTTTAAACCATCCAAATGCTTATAAGATGATATCCCCAACTGTTTAGGATGCTCCCTGCCAATCTGATCAATATACAGAGGCTCGGTAATTACTGCGCCTACTCCACCTTCAGCGCGACGTCGATAGTAAGCAAGATGCTTATGATTAACATCCCCGGTTTTACTTCCAAAGGAAGTTTTAACCGGCGCCATTATCAAGCGATTGGGTAAAGAGATATCGCCGATTTGAAATTTTGAAAAAGGTTCCATTTTTCTTATCCCTATAGAAATTTTACTTATCTAAAAATCGGATCGAAACTGAATAAGCTGAAAATGTGATCATAGCAAACTGCCATTATGAGTGTCGCGTTCTTTGAAATTCTCCTCCAGAACGTATGTACGGCAAATGCTGTTCCAAACATTGCGCAAAACTCTGAGATCATATTAGATACTGGTAAATATGGATAAATTAGGGATTTTGCAGATAGAAATGGTCACATTGAATCTACTATATATAATTCAAATTGCATAAGTGCACGAATATATTTGTGGTAATCGTGCACTTATGCAATAATAAATAGATTCAGATCGCGTCCTATGGAGGTGTGATCCCAAGTTTCTTCATCTTACGAAACAGGGTTGATGGATTAATCTTTAGCTCGCGAGCGGTATCCTTACGGCTCCAGTTATTACGTTTAAGCGCAGCGGTTAAAAATAAGGCTTCCATTTCACTGAGAGTTTCTACGATCTCTACTGTGGTTGATTCTTGTTGCTCACGAAGATATTTTGGAAGATGATCTGGTTCGATGACGCCACCCGGGCAGATGACAAAGGCATGCTCAATGATATTTTCCAACTCACGGACATTTCCCGGATAGGAGTGATTCATCAGGATATTTATTGTTGAATCTGTTACACCGGAGATATCCTTATTACGAAGATGATTGAATTTCCCGATAAAATGGTCTATCAATAACGGTATATCTGATAAACGTTCTCTCAAAGGCGGGACATTAATTTCAACGATATTAAGGCGATAATAAAGATCCTGTCGAAAATCACCTTCTTCCATCATTTTGGTCAGATTCTTGTTTGTTGCAGCTATCACACGAACGTCAGCCTTTTCGGATTTAATGCTCCCGAGTGGTTCGTAAACATGATCCTGAAGAACTCGTAGCAGCTTAACCTGAAGCGCCGCTGATATATCACCGATTTCATCGAGGAATATAGTTCCTCCTTCAGCGATAGCAAACCTGCCCAGTTTATCTCTTTTTGCGTCAGTGAAAGCGCCGGCTTTGTAACCAAACAATTCCGATTCAAGCAGACTGTCCGGTATAGCTCCACAGTTGACGATCACAATAGGTCTCTTTCGTCTTGGGCTTAAATTATGTATCGCCTTGGCAACCAATTCCTTACCGGTTCCGCTTTCACCTTCGATCAATGCAGTCGATTCGCTCTGAGCAACGGTTGGCAGCAACGTGAACAAGTCCTGCATCGGTTTGCTTCTACCGATCATATCAAAAAAGGTATAATCGCTCTCAAGTATTTTACGCAGCGCTTCGACCTGGGTGAGATCACGAAAAGTCTCAACCCCACCGATGACGTTTCCATTTTTATCTTTTAGCAGCGCGGTAGAGACGCTTATCGGGATTTGCTTTCCGTCAGCGTGGGTAGAGCTGACATATTTATTTATAACCGGTTCGCCGGTTCTAAAGGTCTGACGCAGAGGGCAGTCTTTGTTGCAGACATTAGTACGAAACACTTTCCAGCATTGTTCTCCGATAACTTCATCACGGCGTGAGCCGGTTATCGTTTCAGCAGCTTTATTAAAGAAGGTCACGCGCATTTCGCGATCTACAGCGAGAACACCATCCGAAATGCTATCGACAATGGTCAGTAATTTCTCAACTATCAGTTCATTTACAGAATCGTACTCGTTATTCATGCTTAGTTAATTTTTATGATATTTAGTGTTAACGATCAAGTGTTTTCACACTCTTAACATTATTAACTTACATTAATTAACTTGTTTTTCAAAGCATCTTAATACAATTCTCGTCTTGACTCGCTTTTCCGGGTTTATAAATTTCTTTTAATACCGGTAAGGGTTAGAGGGGGTGACGGAAAAGTGACTTTTGGTGACGGAAGGATTTACCACAAATTACATAGATTACCCACATTTCAGTGTTCAACCTTCAGGTCGTCTTGCTGAGCGAAGCGAAGAATCAAATATACAATCAAAAATCGAGAATCACGAATCACAATCCCCTCCCTGTCATTCATGCGTTGTAGTCTGTCTTATAATAGCTTTTATGATCTTTCCGTCAGGTATTCGTCACCGTCCCGTCACCTTCCGTCACCTTTTCGTCACCACCTCCATCCCTTTACCATCAGTGCTTTCCGGCGATTCGGTGACGAAGTGACGATTTTTTTTGGTATGCCCCCCCGATTCTCTGCCGAGAACTGTGCCGAAACATGGCTAATGTGAAATATCGGTTAACATGGCAATTTCACTTATTTCAACGCTTATGATCTCTTGTTCTTGCCGGTAATAATCTGCTTCTGTTTTTCCTTGCGAAAATTATCTTTCTCGACGAAAATCGGTTCACCTGTGAATGGATCAAGCCCGGTATGATACATCACCGCTGACCAGGTCGATGGAAGCGGCGTGAAAACCTGCACCTGTTCGGGCAGTAATTTAAGGTTAGCAGTCAGGAAATCTCTCAAACCCAACATCTCCTTTTCGCTGCATCCCGGATGCGCTGCAATGATGTAGTAAGTCAGGAATTGCTTTTTTCCTATGCTTCGTGAAATTTCATTGAACAGTTTCCTGAAGCGAAGCAGCGACTCCAATCCCGGTTTTCCCATCCGGGCAAGAACTTTATCGTCAGAATGCTCCGGCGCGAGTTTCATCTGACCGGAAACATGATGACTGACAAGTTCTTTTATATAAATATAACCACTTTTTTCATCAGCAAGCGCAAGGTCATGCCGGATTCCCGATGCCACGAACACCTTTCGGACGCCTTCTATGCTGCGCAGTTTTCTAAGCAGTTCAACCTGCCTGTGATGATCGGGTTTCAGTTGTTTACAGACCACTGGAAAAAGGCAGCGTTTCTTTTCGCAGCATCCCTCTTTCAATTTCTGACCACATTCAAATCCGTACATGTTCGCTGTCGGACCACCGATGTCCCTGATTATGCCCTTGAATGCGGGATGATGCGTAAAACGTCTGGCTTCAGCGAGGATAGACCGCTCACTACGACTGATAACTGTCGTGCCCTGATGGCTGGATATAGCACAGAAGTTGCATTCGCCGTAGCAGCCTCGATGTGTTGTGATAGAGAACTGAATCGTGTCGAGTGCGCGTACTTCACCTTCAGATTTGCAGTAAGGATGAACGTCGTCTTCATAATCTAATTCGTAAACGTGATCCAGATTTTCGGTTGTTAGGTGTTCTGCTGGTGGATTTTGTATGAGATAACGAGCATCATGCTGCTGGTACAATCCTTTTGTTGTTAGCGGATCGGTGTTATTATCAAATGTTCGGAACATCTCAATGAAAGCATTGCTGTTGTTTTGAACTTCATTGAATGAAGGCAGCTCAATATATCCGGAGGGAGGCTCTTTTGATATGTAACAAAGCCCCCTGACGCTGGTTGCATCATAACCTTTGCTCAATGCTTCGGCAAGCTGTAAAACCGCGTTTTCACCCATGCCGTAGATTAAGTAATCGGCTTTGGCGTCAAAGAGGGTGGATTTACGTATTTTATTTGACCAGTAATCGTAATGTGCAATACGGCGGAGGCTGGCTTCGATTCCGCCGAGGGCGATTGGTTTGGTGTTCTTGAAGTATCTTCGCACGAGGTTGGAGTAAACAATCGAAGCGCGGTCAGGACGGCGGTTGTTTATGGCTCCGGGAGTGAAATCATCGCTTTTACGACGCTTACGGGTTGCGGTGTAGTTGGCTACCATCGAGTCAACGCATCCGGCGGTGATCCCCCAGAACAGTTTTGGCTCGCCAAGACGAGTTATATCAGCTTCAGAATTTATGTCAGGCTGAGCTATTATTCCAACCCGATATCCAACGTCTGACAACACTCTGCCTATGACCGCAACACCGATATATGAACTGTCGATGTAAGTATCTCCGGTGATAAGAATTGCATCTAACTTATCCCAGCCCAGTTTCTTAAGTTCATCCGGTGTTGTGGGGAGAAACATCTATCTTCTTAACGTGTTTGGCAGCGAATCTTTAATACCGTAATATAGTTACAAATAGAAAATATTCCAATGTTTGTCTGAGAAATAGGTAAACGAAATAATACGGAAATTTAATAAAAAATCCTGTTTATTCTTGTTTATAAGCGCAGTTCGGTTCATTTTGTTGTTAAGTGTATGTAATTTTGCGTCACATCGTCACACAATCACCGGAAAGCCTTACAGGGTAAGGGTTAGAGGGTGTGACGGAAATGTGACGGAAGTTTATCCACAGATTACGCAGATTACACAGAGATTTAGAAAGTCGAAAGTCCAAAGCCCTGAACCTATCTGAACAGCACAATCTTCCTTGACTGCCTGAATCCACCTGCATTCAACCTCATAAAATAAAGTCCAGACGCCAGATCACCCGCTGTTAAAGTTGCTGTATGGCAACCCGCCTGTTTAAATCCTTCATATAGTGTTAAAACCTCGCGTCCGGTGAGATCATAAAGCGCCAACCGCGTAGGGGCCGATTTATCGAGCCCGTAAGTGATGGTGGTGGCGGAGTTGAAAGGATTAGGATAGGCTGCAAAAAGTGTAAACTCGCACGGAAATTCAGGTTCGGGATTGGGCGCTGAGTTTGGGGCAGTCCATTCCTCAGGAAGATCGTAAAATCCATAGACATAATAATAATCTTCAATCATCAATTGTAATCTTCCGTCCTCACCAAACCTTCCCACTTCGAATGTAAAGGTGCGAATATCAGGTAATACAAATTCACTACTTGCAATAGCTTCCATCGTTCGAGGATCTATTAATCGCAGAGGTCTGTTCTGAATACCAAGCAGCAGTTCCCAAATACCATCATCATCAATATCGACAGCAGCGACTCCCAATGCCGGTGCCGGTCCCCTCATTGGATCCACATATATATCAGTTATTTCCTCTTCCACGTATTCACCAATCAGCTCAAAATTTAACGGATTGTAAACAGCAAGATGAACTGAATAAGTATCCTGTCCGGTTTCCTCCCAATAGCATAAAGCCCAGTCAAGATTTCCGTCATTATTAAAATCCTCAACTGCGTTATTATTAGAAAAGCCGAAAAACCAATAAAGCTCTTTATCATTCTCATCGACCGTAACTCCGTAGAATAATGTCAGGCTGTCCGGCTCGGAAAAATCTCTACCATAATTTGTAAATAATTGATAATAAGTCGTGTCAAATTCGCCAACTCCCTCTACATCAAGAATCCAGATGTTAGACCCTGCTACAAACAGGTCACTGCCTGTTTGACCATTATCACGGATTAAAAACTTTGTATGATTGCAGACTTCTGTAACCATTTCAGGGCGACCCTCAAGCCAGGTTCCCTGCCAGACCTGAGCATAAGACCACATCTCCACCGATGTGCTGTCATCGTCCTCATAGCTCTGTGAATGAAGTAGATTTGTTGTTATAAGAGGGATCGTACTGCCATCCTCAAGTATGCGATCACCGCCAGACCTGACCTTTCCGCTGCCATAATAATATGGCTCGCTTAAACTTAGATCGTATTCATATCCATAGTAAACTTCAAGCAAGTGATAATCACAGATTTCAAAAACTATATCTCTTCGTCCGTCACGATTGAAATCGCAGATTATACAGTGATTGTTTTCCCAGCGGTCACGCGGCTCAGTGGTGTGAATAAGTTCACCGCTCCTGTAGATATGAACCTTGTGAGTACTTCCACTGTAGTTAACGACTGCTACAATTTCCTTAACACCATCCCAGGTAAGGTCTGCTGTTTCAATAATAGCATTTGCAGAATCCGGAAGCTCTATTCTGTAGGCTTCTTCTATGGTGAAAGTTGAATCCTGGGCGTAAAGACAGGCAAACGGTAGCAACCAGAATGTCAGCAGGATTAATATAAGGATTTGTCTTTTGTCAGGCATTTTTAACTCAATTTTTCTTTCTTAGAATTGCTTATCTGACTAACAGTACCTTCTGAGTCTTTTTAACCGAAGACGTACTCAATCTGACGAAATAGACACCCGAAGCAGCGCCTTCAGCGTTCCATGTTAAATAATGCTTTCCTGCAACCTTCTCACCCTGATCCAGAACTTCAACAAGCTGGCCGTTCCAATCAAACACAGCCACTTCAACATTCATCATTTCGTTAAGCTCATAGCTGATGGTTGTGCTGCTGTTGAAAGGATTGGGAAATGCCGGATGAAGACAAGCGCTTTCTGGAATATACCATCGTTCATCAATAACATCATTATCTTCAGGTGCGATTTTAATTATTATTTCCCGAAATCTTGATCGTCTTTCATCATCACTTAAATTTTTATCGCCCAAAATTGCTGCGCCACCGTCTGAGGTTGTGATTAAATCAATATGGGGACTATTATGCAAAGAATCATAAGGGAATATATAACTGTCAAGGGAATCACCCGCTTCATTTATCTGAATTAGAATAGATCCATCTTGACCGGCATCCGTATCATCTACGGACGCAAGCAAAAGAACATCTCCATTTTCGAACTTAATACAGTTCCATACATAATTTATTTCATAATTTGTTATTTGTTTATTAACCAATTCTTCACCATCTTCACTGAACGAGACAAACCAAAGCCAATAGGGATATTCACCAAAATAACCAATTGCTGAGTAGTTCTCGCTATCTAAATTCAATATTCTGTTAATATTACAATCTATATTTGGGATTTCATACATCTGCTGCCATATAATATTGCTTTCAATATCAAACTTCATCACTAATCCTCTATACAGATGCGATGGACTTGTGATGTAAACTTCCCCTCCGATAATAAAAGAGCCGTCATCGGCAATAATAATATCATCAAATTCTAATTGAGGAAGTGGTCGCTGCATGGTTTCCTGCCAGACTATTTCGCCTTCGGAGTCTACTCGAATAGCGATATATTCCTTATCCCAATGATTCTGATCGCGTGTTTCGTAAGCGACAATCATGTAACCTCCATCCTCAAGCGCGACTGCGGATGTCATGGCGGTAAAAACATCGCTTTCGTAATGGTAATATGCAAGGGAATCGCCATCATCGTTAAATTCGAAGATAAATATATCACATTCATCAGCATCCAGATCAGGACAGATATTGCCAACTAAAGCATAATTTCCATCAGGAAGATTTACCAGCTTATTCAAATATCTGCTTCTGACACTTAATTCGGGATAGAGATTCCAATTTCTTTCCCAGATTAATTCAAAATTGGAACTATATTGTTTGAATAAAATACTATCATTATTATCATCACCTCCTTCAATGTGGAAAGAAATTAAAAAGCCATTATCAGCAGTTTGCAGAAAATGCATCTGTTTTAAATTGTCATCATTGTCAAACACATGTTCCCATTCAATCTCAAAGGCTTGAATCTGATTCGTAACCAGAATGATAACAAACAATATGAAGCTAAATCTCATTTCTTTCTCCGAATATTTTGTCTCCTCCCCCTGAAAGCTATATAGGGGGAGGAGTGTAAATGTGCAACACGGTCAGCTAATCGTGGAAATACAATAAGTATCAAGCGATTTAAGCATTTTCAATAACTGCATTACAATATGGCTGACCGTGCCACGCTTAGTCTAACGGATTAACAAGACTTTCTGAGTCTGCTTAACCGCAGGTGTACTCAATCTAACGAAATATACACCTGAAGCAACTCCTTCAGCGTCCCAGATTAAATTGTGTGCACCGGCATTCCGCTCACCACTATCCAAAACTTCAACAAGCTGACCATTCAAGTCAAACACAGCTACTTCAACATTCATTAATTCGTTTAGATCATAACTGATTCTTGTAGAGCTATTAAAGGGGTTGGGGTAGGTGGCGTTGAGCTGAATTGTTGCAGGAGTCAGTTGTGACAAAGCTCCTTTTTCCAGCTCTTCATTTAAAAGATTATCAAGACGTTCAAAGTTTTCCTCAAACCACATATCGGAATTTGGATGTTTACCAAAACCATCGACGAATTCATCATCACAATCTATAAGACCCATCCGAGCTCTGAGAAGTTCTACTTCATTTCTAAGCGAGTCGGCTCGGTTATCGATTGTTTCACGACGGGCAGTGAAGGCATCCACAACTTCCTTGTATAATCGCTGATCGTTCAACGCCCAGATTGCCTGTGTTTCCGCTGTGAACGCAATAGGTTCACCTTCGAAGTCTTCACAAACCTGATCATAGAAATCATACAAATCATCAAAATCACCATCTGACTGCTTATAACAGCCTCTCAGATAACTCAACGCTGAAAATCTATGACCGCCGATATCTTCATCATAAACAGCTCTCTCAAGATATGGTATGGCAGCCTCATAATTATCTCGATTCATTAAACCTACAGCTATATCGAATGCATTGGCATCATCGCACCACTCTTCTTCTGCCCAGGGATAATAAACAATTTTCGATGGATCGCTGAATAGTTCATCTTCATCTGCAAGTTTTTCCTCATCCCACTCATCTTCTTCTGTGGTACCCCACCATGTATTTTCTGCATCCCATGTATAAGTTTGAGTATTTCCAAAACGGACTGCCCAGGCTTCAGTTTCGCCCCTGTCCACATTATTTTCACCACCATTAATAGTTGGATAGGATTCTCTGTTAAGATAGATCTGTGAATACTCATTTTCAAGAAAATTGATATTGGTATAGCCTGCGCCGGCAGAACTCAGATTAGGACTGGATGCATAGTCACAATGCATGCCGTATTTTTCGTTATAGTAAAGGTTTGTTTCTGCGTAACTGCTGTTATCGGTTATCGTTGGGCTTGCATTTAGAAGCCTTAATCCGGAACTATAAGTATGGCTTCCATAATTATTATTTGACTGTAAGTGGTTAATCTTAACATCACCTGCAGTAATATCATATACATAGGTACCATAGTATTCGCTGTGTGTTGTTTTACAGTCTGTCATAATCACTTTAGAATCACGTATCATAATACCGGTTCCGCAATCATCAACTTCAACATTATCTATTGTCATACTGCCTTCATCTCCTTCATCAATATTATAGATTTTCAATCCTGTGAAGTTTTCGGATACACCGGAAATCTTAACGTTTTTAAAAGCACAATCTGTTGTTGCATCTGTTGTGAGATAGATACCCCTCCATTCATCTGCGCCGTCTGTTCCATCGCAGAACTCTATTAAGTTACCCCAGCTACTCGCTTCAGCCTTCAATACTCCGTCAACCTCAAAGCGATAGTCTCCCTGGGCTATGACTGTAACAAGATCATTTATTGTCAGTTCACAATTCTCATCTACAACAAAGTCGTCGAACATTGCATATTCTGTCAATAGAAGTTCTAATTCTTCTTCCTCAATTCCACCCTCACCAAGATCGATATAGAATGGGTCTCTCATCCAACCATAAGCACCACCGGGATTTACATTAATACCTCCCGGACTTCCGTTCTCATCACCCGTACCAACGCCTTCATTACCGAGGGGTCCACCATAGCAGCCTAAGTCAACCTTTGTACCATCCGGATCATCAGGTTCTTCCGGTTCTACTTCATCCTCGTAATTGATGAGACTATTATTACCGTCCCATTCAATATGGAAATCGTAGCTGTCGGGATCAGCGTCTGAGCCTGATTCATCTGCAAGAGTGACGGTCACGTCATCATCGTTATCAACGATACAGCCGCTTATATCTACACCCAAAACTTCATCTTCATCATCAAAGGCATTTGATGCGGGTACATCAAACTCTCTACCCTCTTCACCTGTAAATCTAATATGGTACTTGCTATAGGTACCATCTAATTTACCAAAGATATTTCTCTCCATATTAAGATATTCACTGGGCCAATCATTATCATCGCTACAGTATGATGGATCTCCCCAATCCACAATATCCACACCAATTCCCCCAACTGAATTACAATACAGATGATTCCAGAAGACGTTGTTAAACAGATCTATTTTTAGATAGGATACCTCATCTTCTGTATAGTCTAATTCGTCAATTAAAACTCCAGTTTTACAGTGACAGAATACATTGTTAGTAATTTCCCACTTGTATTGAGTCCCTAAAACTTTTGGGCAATAGGTATCCATTATGAAAATACCTTCTTGTGTTCGGAAAAAGTAGCAATTAGTGATCTCACCAAAAGCTGAAATATTATAGATTAATATAAAATAATTGTCTGTTTCTGTGTAGCTCGAAAAAAATATTTTATTGAATATATTAAAACCTTCTTCAGCACGATATGGATCTCTTCTTGGTACTCTTATTGCGCAGGTGGCGTTATCAACAAATGAGGAGTATTCAACACGCATAGTGCCATTATCGCTTTCATCTTGCGACCAGGTTAATCCATCCACATCGTTTGAATCAACCTGGCAATGACTAAGTTCGACCAGTCCTCCCGTGTCATCGAGATAGATTCCGTGATTATCACTATGCCGAATGATGCAGTATTGAAGATCTAATGTAGCATCTTCACCGACACGAATTATACCGTCCGAATATCCACCATAATAGAAATTGACATTTGTGCCCGTGAAGCTGCCTTCGTAATCATCAGGGGAGACAGCTGCGCCATTTAGATAGATGCCTTTGAATTCACCCTTGTTTGTTCCGGAATAGTTAGTAAATGTTACTGGCGATAATTCAGTTCCGGTGCAGATAATCGAACCTCTTACCTCGATCTCAGGATAGTCAATGGGATCACTATTATAATCATCATCGAACTTGACGGTGACTCCTTGACCTATTAGCAAAGTTGCATCGTCAGGAACATAGCAATCGCCAGCGATGATGAATTCATCCGTGTATAACCAATATGATCCAGCTCCAGATGCTGTCAGGTCCGTATTAAGACCAAGTGCTCCAAACACGTATGTTTCAGCAAACGTATTCGTGAATGACAGCAGGATTGCGCAAGTTAAAACCAGCGCCGTAAGTTTTGTTGAGTGTTGCATTTAAACCTCCTAAAAAATAATTTTGAATCCGGAGGTTTTTCTCGTATATTATAATCCTATATTTTATTAAAGGATTAATACGTTGGCCTCCGGGTTGACTGTATTATCCTCTCGGTCGGGCGTGTCAACTTTTTTACGGAAGCGAGACACGCCCGATTTTTTGAGGATACTGTTTTTAAACAAAAAATCCCCACCGGACAGAGATATCCGCTGGGGGCAGAGTCGTCCAAAGGGCGACCGATTTTATATAAATACTTCTGACTGCTTCGAAAATACTTAATTTATTACTGCACATCGTAAATTCACCGTTTGTACTATTACCCGGAATATTTCTTCCGGACTGCTATTGGACTGCTATTGAACTGCTATTGAACTGCTATTGAACTGCTATTACTCCTATTGGCAAATATAATAATAAATGATTTGAAATACAAATAAATAATGTAATTGCAGGTCTGTAATTATAAATTTAAATTCACTGCTGTCCAAAATAATTATTAAGACGGACATTACCTCCTGAAAATACTGGATTTAAGACAGACTTTTCCCAGATTTTCAAAACTACCCCCTCCATTATATACCAGTTGTCAAAGTGAATATAAGTTTTATTGTGATCACTGATATAAGTAAAGAGACCAATCAGGCATTAAGAGTGTTAAAGTACGTGATATTAATTTCAATTTTATGTAAATATCCTGCTGATATTGCATATTGTTTGATAAAAGGTTATATTCTTTGGTTACAATTAGTTTCAGATTAACAACTTTGTGGAGAGCTTTCCGCTCATGCTGAAGCCGAGAAAACGCTTAGTCAAGACAAAAATCAAAGAAGATAAACTTGTCACCTATACAGCAAAGGCTCAGACTTTTTACGACCAGAATAAACGCACATTATTATATGGCGCTATCGGAATAATTGTTGTCATAGCGATAGTTATCGGTATCAATATAACGCGTTCATCGGCACAGGAAAAAGCAGCCTTTGAGAGCCTTTTAGCAAGGGATGCACTAAGCCGTGGTAATACTGATGAAGCGCTGACACATGTTAATATCATTCTGGAAGATTATCCGGGTACGAGATCCGCTGCAATTGCTATGATGATTAAAGCGCGTATTCATGAACAAAATGCTGAATTGAATGAAGCAGCAGAAGTTTTTAAAAAACTGATAAGCGATTATGGAGAATATGATTATCTGGCATTTGGAGCATATTATTCCTTAGGTTCAATTTACAACAGTTGGGGTGAATACAATGAAGCCGCTCGGTTTTATTCGACCGGCGCTTCCAAATACCCTAAAAATTTTAATGCCGCTTACAGCCTTCTTGAAGCTGCTCTTTGCTATAAAAAAGCCGGCAAGTATGAACAGGCAAACCGCACTTTACGAAGAATTCTGACGGATTATTCAAAGTCAAGAGCCACCGGCAAAGCACGAACTGAGCTTGAGGAAATTGAATTTATGCAGTGATCTCACTTGCATAAATGAAGTTTCCCTTGTATATTTATTAGCAGAGAGTGGGTGTTTTGCCCACTCTTTGTGTTATGTGGCAAAATAATGATTTCAAAAAACAAGTTTGAACAACTGGTCATACCTTGGTTGGAAAATGACCGAATTAAATTTTGCGAATCTAAAGTATCCGGAAGAAGCGGTAATCAATTGATACAACTCTTTGTCGATTTAGAAGAGGAATATATCACAATCGATGAATGTGCCAGCATCTCCCGACGTCTGCAGGATTTAATCGATATGCAGGACTGGGCGCCAGAAAATTATCGTTTAGTTGTATCATCACCCGGTTTGAACTGGCCGCTTAAGGAGTTATGGCAGTTTCGTAAAAACATCATCCGTCTCATTCGTCACAGTAACACAGAACGCACTATTGAAGGACGAATCTTGAGCGCTACGAACGATGGGAAGATTATTCTTGAGATAAAAGGTAGGAAAGTAGAATTTATAATTGAAGAGTTAAATGGAGCCAGGGTCGTGGCTGAACTTAATCATGCAAGTAGAGTAAGGTAGTAACGACATGAAACATGAAGTCGTTGATGCAGTATCACAATTACTACGTGAAAAAAGTATTGACAGAGACACTTTTCAGGAGATAATCGAATCTGTCTTTCTTTCTATGATCAGACGTAAGTATGGTCATGCAGATAATTTCAGCGTCATCTTTAATCTTGATAAAGGTGATATAGAAATTCAAGCTATTAAAACGGTAGTCGAAGATGATAAGCTGACCGATCCGGTGCTTGAGATCACTCTCAGTGAAGCGCTGAAGAATGATCCTTATGCCGAGCTTGGTGAAGAAACGATGATAATGATCGATTACGAAATCGAATTTGGACGTCGTATAATCAGCTCTGCGAAGCAACATCTCATACAACGAATCCGTGAGATTGAAAAAGAAAACCTGTTTGAAGAATTCAGTGAGCGTCTTGGTGAAATAGTTATCGGTGATGTGCACCAGGTAACACATTATGAAATTCGAATTAATATTGACAAGACAGAAGTTCTCATGCCGCGTTCAGAGCAGATTTACAGCGAGCGCTATCGTCGCGGTGACTCCATAAAAGCTATTATTCTTGAAGTCAATCGTACAACCAGGGATCCGGAGATTATCGTGTCGCGAAAAGATGTTAGTTTCGTTAAAAGGTTATTCGAGCTTGAAGTACCGGAAATTTTTGATAATATTGTTGAGATTAAAGCGATTGCACGCGAAGCTGGTGACAGAACAAAGATTGCCGTAGAATCAAATGATAAACGGATTGATCCTATTGGCGCTTGTGTTGGAATGAAAGGCGTACGTATTCAAGCGGTAGTCAAAGAACTCAACAGGGAAAAAATCGATATAATTCAATGGACTAATGAGCCGCAATTGTATGTAAGACGGGCGTTAGCGCCGGTTATTCCTCTTGATCTTGTTTTCCTTGAGGGCGGGAACAAGGTGTTAGCGGTTATTCCTGATGATCAGATAGCACAAGCTATCGGCAAGAAGGGTCAGAATATTCGCTTGGCTTCACAATTGACCGGATATGATATTGAAAGTGTTAAAGCAAGTGAGTATTATCAGGAAGAATTATACCTTAAGGATGTTGTTGAACTTGATGAATTTCAACGCGAAGTACTAAAGGGAGCCGGATTTAGAACGGCTGAAGATGTTTTAAATACCGACAGACTAACGTTACTCCAAGTAACCGGAGCAAGTCCGGAAATGATCGATGTGATTATTGCAATTTTAAGTTCGTACTTTGAGGAAAGTGAATAAGTCGAAAGACCATTACCACGAGTTTTAGTTCGTAAAATTCTTTAGTTGAGATAGACTTAAGAACAGTATCGTTATCAAGATAAAGTCAATAATGGTAGCTAATGGCTGAAGGCGTAAAAAGACCACAGAAAATATTCCAGTTGGCGCGGGAATTAAAGATCGAGACACCGTCAATAATTGACTATCTTGAATCTCGCGGCTATGATATGGTGCGAAAGGCGAACAGTCTCGTTACGGAAGAGATGTACCTTGATACGCTTCAGAAATTCGATCGTAATCTTTATCAACAGATTATCAGCGAACAGACTGTTGCGATGAAGGATGAAACAATTAAAGATTCCGATCAGCTTCGCAAAGAAGAGCTTGAAAAGATTATCGCTTCCAAGGAAGAGCAACCGGCTGCTCCAAAAATAACTCTGCCTGAATACAAGGAGTTCGTACTACAGAAAGCAGAACCAAAACCACCCAAACCAAAGGCTGTCAGAGAAGAAAAAGCGGAGACAAAAGAGAAGGCAGAAGCGTCTGTATCCGCAGATAGACCTGAAGGCAAACCCGGTAAGAAAAAGCGCCGCAGACCTGATAAAAAGAGGAAAGGTGAAAAGAAAGTAGTTGTAACCGAACCGGTTGAAGTTGAATCAGTCATTACTGAACCCGTTAAAGAAAAAGCAAAACCGGAACTAGAAGTAGTTGAAAAACGAAAGATTGAACTTCCATCGGGTGGACCCCTTAAAATAGTTCAGCAAGCGCCTAAGAAAGAAAAACCAAAACCTGCTCTGCCTGTAAAGGAAAAAGCTGAAACTGCTGAAAAGCCTGAGACAGAAAAGACAGAGAAACAGGTTCCGAGAAAGAAACTTAAACGCAAACGGATTGTTCCAAAACCGGAAGACCAGATTGAAGCTTTGGAGCTTACAGAAAAAGCCAAGCCTCATAGAAAAGGTGAAGCGCATCCTAAGCCGAAATCTAAAGATGCAAGCCAGGATAGTGAAGTTACGACACAGCTTTCAAAACGAAAAAGAAAGAAAAGAAAAGGAACAGCAGGTATTGCTGAAGCGTCGGGAAAGAGCGGTAAAGGTAGGCGACGACAGAAAGTTGACGCTAAAGAGGTTGCTGCGACTATAAGGCAAACTTTTGCACAAATGTCAGGAACAGGTAGAGCGCATAAGCGATATGCCAAGGGACAGGGTAGAGACGATGATATAATTGAGACGTCAACACTAAAGGTTGCAGAGTTTATTCCATCTCAAGAACTTGCTTCGGTGATGGACATTCCTGTTCAAGAGATAATCAGGGTTGGTTTAGAGATGGGTATGATCATCTCTATAAACCAGCGTTTGGATCGTGATACAATCGAGTTGCTCGCATCCGAATTTTCTGTTGAGGTGGAATTCGTTAAAGAAGAAGTACAGGAGATCGAAGACGAGAGTTATTCTGAAGAGAATTTATTACCGAGACAGCCTGTTGTTACAGTGATGGGGCATGTCGATCATGGAAAAACTACCTTACTTGATTATCTAAGAAGAACACGAGTTGCAGAATCCGAAGCCGGTGGGATAACGCAGCATATAGGCGCTTATGAAGTACTTTGCAAAGAGCAGATGATTACATTCCTGGACACTCCCGGTCATGAAGCTTTTACGGCGATGCGCGCCAGGGGAGCACAGGTTACCGATATTGTTGTACTGATCGTAGCTGCTGATGACAGGGTAATGCCGCAGACATTGGAAGCAATCAATCATGCCAAAGCAGCCAACGTCCCCATTATTATTGCAGTAAATAAAATAGACAAACCTTCTGCAAATGCAGAAGCTATTTATAAACAACTTTCAGATAACAACATCCTTGTTGAAAAATGGGGTGGAAAATATCAATCGGCTGAAATATCAGCAAAATTTGGAAAAGGTATTGACAATCTTTTAAGTGAAATACTCGTCGCTTCTGAACTGCTTGAACTTAAAGCCGATCCATCATCAAGGGCAAGAGGCGTCGTTATAGAATCGAGGCTTGATAAGGGACTGGGAGCGGTTGCTACTATTCTTATTCAATCAGGAACTTTAAAAATCCACGAACCTTTTGTGATCGGTCAATACTATGGACGTGTACGCTCAATGTTTAATGAATTAGGTGAACTGCGCGAGGAAGCCGGTCCATCAATACCGGTTCAGGTTGTTGGTTTTGATGGTGTTCCACAGGCAGGTGACCGACTGTTGGTGTTCCCAAATGAAAAAGAAGCACGTGAAGTTGCTCAACGTCGTCAGCGTCAGTATCGTGAAATATCAATGAGACAGATCAAATCACTTTCGCTTGATCAGGTGAACCGTCAAATGAAAGAGATGGAATTGCGGGAATTGACGCTTCTTATTAAGGGTGATGTACATGGTTCGGTTGAGGTGTTGTCTGATGCATTGATGAGATTATCAACATCAGAAGTTAAGGTTACGATCATACATAAGGGTGTCGGCGGAATATCCGAATCAGATGTGCTGCTTGCCTCAGCGTCTCAATCCATTATTATTGGTTTCCACGTCAGGCCAAACCCTCAAGCTATGGAAGTAGCAAGACGAGAGGGCGTTGAAATTCGTATCTATAGAATTATTCACGAAGTAGTTGATGAAATAAGAAAATCCCTCGAAGGACTATTAGCGCCTTCTCATGAAGAGAGATTTATTGGCTCAATTGAGATTCGAAAGGTTTTCAAGATAAGCCGTGTCGGATCGGTTGCGGGATGTTATGTTACTGATGGTAAAATAAACCGTAATAATAAAGTGCGTTTGATTAGAGATGATGTTGAGATTTGGAATGGTAATCTCGACAGTTTAAAAAGATTTAAAGATGATACACGCGAAGTTGTTTCAGGTTTTGAATGCGGACTCTCTCTGCAGGGTTTCAATGATATTCGTGTTGGTGATAGAGTTGAAGCGTTTGAGGACATTGAACTTGCACGTAAATTGGAAGATGTAGTGTGAGACTGACGCTCATCCTTTATCAGCTTTATCTACCTGCCAGTCATTCGCTTAAGGATAAACGCAGCGTGATAAAAGGATTAAAGGAGAGGATTAGAAATAAGCTGAATGTCTCAGTTGCTGAAGTTGATTATCAGGATAAATGGCAGCGTTCAACAATTGCAGTGGCTTGCGTTTCTTCAGACAGCAGTATAGTTGATAAAACAAAGATTATTATCGAGAATATGATTGAGGACTGTGGTGAAGTACAACTGTTAAGAGTTGAGCAGCAGGATTATTAATTCTTGACAACCATTTACAGGTATTATAATGAAATCTTTTCGACCTGATAGAGTTGGTGGATTAATAAAACGTGAACTTTCGGAGATATTTCGAATTTACGGCGGTGAATTTGGCAGCGGATTGCTAACTGTTACTGAGGTTCGCGTACCATCGGATCTTCGTTCAGCAACCGTCTGGGTCAGTATTTACTGCGACAAGGAACAGATACAGGAGATATTCGGACGCTTATGTAAAATGTCCGCTTATTTTCGGCATTTATTAGCAAGTCGTGCACATCTAAGAAGAGTACCGGAGCTGCACTTCAAGCTTGATAAAACCTTGGAAACCGCGATGCGTATTGAGAATCTTTTGGATGAGAGCGGTATTCGTGAAATTACAGAATCAGAACAAAATGAAGACGAATTGTAAACCTGAGCAAATTAGAGAATTTATTCAGGCAGATGGTGAGATACTTGTTGTGACTCATTTCTCACCGGATGGCGATGCTGTTGGGAGTTTGCTTGCTTTCGGAGGGATACTGGATTTCTACGGTGTTGAGCATATTCTGGCAATTGACGATGATGTACCTGAGAAATATGGATTCCTGCCAGGATTTGAAAAGATAAGCAATCTGAGAAAGTATCCTTTAGACAGAGTATTCAAACGTGTTGTAATACTCGATGCAGGTTCTCTTCAGCGTATAGGATCAGCACAATCCTGCATAGGACAAGAAACTACAATACTGAATATTGATCATCATTTTACAGGCGCTAAATACGGAAATCTTAATATGGTAAATGTTTCAGCGGCTGCGACAGCAGAAATCCTGTATGATCTCTGTTTGAAACTCAAGATTAAATTCAGTCAACAGATTGCTTATGGACTTTACGTAGGAATATTAACTGATACAGGACGTTTTCGTTTTTCCAATACAACGCACAAGGCTCTGACAATTTGTGGCAGCCTCGTTAAAAAAGGCGTCAAGCCAGGTGTGGTTGCTGAGAATGTCTATTATAATCTACCTTTTGATATAATACAGGCGTTAGCGCGAGTCTTACTGACTCTGGAACTGCATTTCAGCGGATTAGTGTGCATTATAAGACTTGATCGTGGTAATATGGTTAGTGACACTGAAGGATTTGTAGAATACGGATCTTCGATCAGGGGAGTTGTATTAGCAGTTTTTATTTCTGAAATTGACCATCAAGTATTTAAAGTTTCTCTGCGTTCACGATGCGACGTTGATGTTTCCGAGGTTGCAAGAAAGTTTGGTGGTGGAGGTCACCTTAAAGCTGCGGGTTTTCGCTTCCGCGGAAAGAGAAGCGATTTGACTGAGAACTTGCTTGATGAATTTCTTCATCAGATCGAAATTCATAAGATCAAACCGGGCGCAACATATATTCAATCTTCGTTAGATGAACGCAATCAATATGATGAGTTGATGCTTGAATAATCCTTATGATGGTAAGATCATTGCCATTAATAAACCAGCCGGTATTAGCTCATTTGATGTTGTACGCAGGATCAGGAAAGCAGTAAATATTCGGAAGGTTGGTCATGGAGGAACGCTTGATCCCTTCGCGGAAGGTGTTCTGATAATTGGAATAGGACGCAGCGCTACTCGTCGGCTCGGTGAGTTTCTGAAAGGTGACAAGGAATACATAGCCGAAGTAATCCTTGGTATAGTTACAGATACTTATGATCCTACAGGTAAAGTATTAGAATGCAATCCGGTGCCTGACGAAGATAAAGAAGCTTTAGAAAAACGCATTGCAACGGTATTGGAAAACTACAAGGGTGAGATTCAACAAGTTCCACCCACTTACTCAGCGATTAAAATCAACGGCGTAAGATCATATAAAGCGGCAAGACAGGGCAAGGAACTTGAAATAGAAGCGCGCAAGGTTACAATAGCAAAGATCGAAATGACTCGTTTAACAGAAAAAGGTTTTGAAATGCGAGTGGTCTGCTCACATGGCACGTATATTCGTTCGCTTGGTTATGATATAGGCAGACAATTAGGATATGGGGCACATCTTGGTAAACTTATTCGTACAAGGGTCGGAGATTTTACAATTGATGAGGCAATAAACATGGATGAGTTTTTAAAAAATTCCATCATTGAGGAGAGCAGTATTTGGAAGTAATACGTGGTCTTGATAATTTAAAGTGTACACCGAATGCCGCCGTTACCGTCGGTTCTTTCGATGGTCTGCACCTTGGGCATCAGCGCATCTTAAAACGTATGTGTGAATCACCCAAGCGTCCGGTAACAGTGGTAACATTTGAACCGCATCCTCAGGTTGTTGTGCAGCCTTTTAAGGATTTACCTCTACTGCTGACTTCTTTTGAAGAGCGTATTGAATTATTTGAGAAATTTAGCGTCGATAGGCTGATAATTATAAATTTTGACGAAAAGTTTGCAAAAATTTCCGCTACTGATTTTATCAGACGCATTTTAGTCAAGCGAGTTGGTGTAGCACAGATTTTTGTGGGTCCCAAGCATGGATTTGGCGCAGGTCGAAAAGGTGATGTGGTAATATTACGAAGAATTGGCAAGGAATCAGGCTTTGAGGTTAGTGTCGTTCCGCCTGTTGTTCGCGAAGGTGATTATGTTTCAAGCAGTCGTATTCGCAGATGTTTATCTAATGGTGATGCTCTGTCTGCATGGCGGTTTGCCGGACATCCGTTTTTCATAATCGGTAAGGTTATTGAGGGGGAGCGTCGAGGTGTTGAGCTTGGACTTCCGACAGCTAATCTAAAGCCTGATAATGAACGTAAACTAATCCCCAAAGTTGGTGTTTATGCTACAATAACAGAATTTGATGGTATGAGATTGCCTTCTGTAAGCCACATTGGAGGCAGACCGACTTTCCCAGGTTCAGAACCAAGCATTGAAACGCATATTATCGGTTTCAATGAGGATATTTACGGTAA
>JAIPJL010000048.1 GCA_021734165.1 bacterium
TCTCAATAATGGCGCCTGAAAACTACAACGGCGTCGATTATCCGATTATCGTAAGCGCAGGTGACAATGCTGCAACAGCAGTAGATACATTTATGGTTACGGTAAACTCGATTAACGATCCGCCGACAGCGTTCGGTCTGGTTGAGCCTGTGAACAATTATATCGCTATCAATCCCTGGATTGTTTTCAAATGGGAAGCATCGGTTGACGAGGTTGAGGATTCGACCATATACTACACGCTGACCATCACGTTTGACGATACAACTCAAGCGCCGCTGGTGAAAACGGGTCTTACGGTAACGGAGTTGATCATGGG
Organism: bacterium; assembly: GCA_021734165.1. Taxonomy (GTDB): domain Bacteria; phylum Electryoneota; class AABM5-125-24; order Hatepunaeales; family Hatepunaeaceae; genus JAIPJL01. The sequence continues at coordinate 317 of JAIPJL010000048.1, forward strand.
CAGGATTGAAATGTACAACTCTGATGATTCAACCTTCACCGGTGAGGATACAACCTATGCCGAGTGGTCAATTGAGGCAACTGACGGTGAAGCTAACATTACCAGCTCTCAAACCTTTACTCTGATTATACCACCTGTTGGCGTTATCGAGGAAGAGCCTGAACTGCCGCCAACATCGTTAAAACTGGGACCTGTTTATCCCAATCCGTTCAACGATCAGACAAGGATCGAATATGAACTACCTTGGGATGGCTTGGTCGAGGTTGTAGTTTATGATCTTGCCGGACGTGTAGTTAAAACACTTGTTAACGATAACATGACGGTCGGACGCTATACCGCTCGCTGGGATGGTTACAACGAGTATGGCAAGCGTTCAGCAGCCGGATTGTATCTCTGCCGTCTGAAAGTGGGAGACAGTGACCGTATGGTTCAGATCATTCTGCTCAGGTAACTTTCAGGTCTGATTGAAAAACACAAAAAGGACGACTCTCTTTGGGGTCGTCCTTTTTGGTTATTAATACCTGAAGCGCACACTCTAACGATAAACTTAAACGGAGCAACCAATGGATAAATCAACCATTGCCGATTTTCTGAAAAACATAGAACTATTTGAAGATCTTGAAACGGAAGAGCGTAAAGCTATCGCCGATAGGATTGAAACACGTCAATATGTGAAAGATGACATAATCTTTAGCGAAAACAGTCCGCGTAAAGAGCTTATTGTAATCTATAGCGGAGAGATAGAATTATTCAAACGTAGTCCACTTGGTGAAGAGAAAAGGCTGTCATTCTTTAAAAAGTATGATTTCCTTGGGGAAGGCGCTTTGATGGACGAATATCCTCATTCCACATCTGCCAGAGTATTGATGGATGTGACGATATTGACGATCAACCGCGAGGATTTCAATAGTCTATTCAAAGAGCAGCCCGGCATAGCTTATAAAGTACTATCAAGGGCAGCGAGAGTTATTTCGAGGCGAATTAGACAGGCAAATACACGCGTAACCAACATTGGCGCTCAATACATCTCCGGCAGGACTCGCACAGAGCATGACCTGCTTGGTTATAGAGACGTGCCGTATGAGTTTTATTATGGGGTGCAGACGCTGCGAGGGCTTGAGAACTTCAACATCAGCGGAATTTCACTGGCGCACTTTCCGGTTCTGATCGAGGCGTTGGCTATGGTTAAAATGGCAGCCGCAAAGGCTAATCACGATCTTGGCTTGCTATCCGATCCGATAACAGACGCAATTGTGCAGGCTTCACAAGAGATCATCGGAGGCAAATTTCATACTCATTTCGTGGTTGATATGATACAGGGCGGCGCCGGAACTTCGACAAATATGAACGCAAATGAAGTTATCGCTAATCGTGCGCTTGAAATACTCGGATATGAAAAGGGTGAATATCAATACTGTCATCCCAACAATCATGTCAACCTTTCACAATCGACCAATGACGCCTATCCGACGTCATTAAAGATTGCGCTGATATTTAAGAACCGTCGTCTTGTTAAAACACTCAAGGAATTGGTTGACGCCTTTGCTGCCAAGTCAAAAGAGTTTGCTCACGTTATTAAAATGGGACGCACTCAGCTTCAGGATGCAGTGCCTATGACAATGGGTCAGACCTTCGGTTCGTTTACTGCGACGCTTGAGGAGGAAATTCGAAGACTTGACCAGAATGCGGAATTATTCCTTGAAGTCAATATGGGTGGAACAGCTATCGGAACAGGTATCAACGCTGATCCGCGATACGGCGCTAAAGTAATTGATCATCTGCGCGAAATTTCCGGACTTGAAGTTCGGCTTGCACCAAACTTGGTTGAAGCAACTCAGGACACGGGCGCCTTTGTGATGTATTCGTCTGCTATCAAGAGGCTGGCGGTGAAACTGTCTAAGATCTGCAACGATCTGCGTCTTTTGTCATCCGGACCGCGTGCCGGTTTGAACGAGATCAACCTGCCCGCCATGCAGCCCGGTTCATCGATCATGCCCGGCAAGGTCAATCCTGTTATACCGGAAGTTGTTAATCAGATTGCATTCAAGGTTATCGGTAACGATTTGACTGTAACTATGGCTGCAGAAGCAGGACAGCTTGAATTGAACGTAATGGAGCCTGTAATCGTGCAGAGCATTTTCGAATCAATAGAGATGCTGCGCAATGGCATGATGACGCTGAGGCATCGCTGCATCGAAGGCATAACAGTCAACGAGGAACGCTGTCGTCAGGTTGTAGGTTTCAGCATCGGTCTGGTAACGGCTTTAAATCCTGTTCTCGGCTACGAAGTCAGCACAGAACTTGCTAAGGAAGCTTTGGAGAGCGGTCGGGGCGTCTATGAGCTTGTACTGGAAAAGAATCTGCTATCTAAAGAGGAACTCGATGAGATACTGTCGCCGGAAAGGATGGTGGGGAATTAAATAGTCGTTGAGGAGAGCCGACTCTTATCCGGCTTCGACGGGTTGTCCGTGTTTCTTTATTGAAATTGTTACTGCCTTGTTTCAAGAGAAGCGTAACATGGCAGGGTTGGAGTATAGTTAGTATTACCACCAGATTATGCTACGCTTGAAATCTGGCGGGAACTCAAAACCCGCAAAGTGATCAACCTGCTGAGCCCAATTAACAACAGGAAACAAATATGCACAGGAAGTTTCTCTGTTTAACATTTATTCTTCTTTTCCTCCTGAACTGCTCCCCCGATAATACACGCAAGCGGAATAAAACAAAGGATCTCGGTGAGATACAAGAATGCTGTAAGCTAATTGTTCTTACCGGATATAGCGCTACGAGTTATTTCATCTACCGCGGTCAGCCGATGGGTTACGAATATGAGCTGATGCAAAGGCTTGGTAAACATCTCGGCGTCGAAGTTGAAATACGTATTGCTCCCGATATGGATAAAATACTTGATATGCTCAACAAAGGCGAAGGTGACGTCGTTGCAGCAGGATTAACAATCACTAAGGAGCGCGCAAAAAAGGTCGCTTTTTCGATACCGACTCACACAGTCAGTATAGTCCTCGTCCAGCGAAAGCCGGACAATTGGCGACAAATGCAACTACATGAAATCGATAATCAACTGATTAGAAATCCAATTGACCTGATCGGAAAATCGGTGTATGTCAGGCGAGAGTCATCTTATTATGCACGGTTGGTCAATCTTGCTGAGGAAATTGGTGGTGATATAAATATTGTGCAGGTTCCGGGAAATACATCCACTGATGAACTGATAAGCAAGGTGTCAAGTGGTGAAATCGAATATACCGTCGCTGATGATAATATTGCCGATATTAATCAAGCTTATTATGCTAATATTGACGTTTCTACTGTTATAAGCACGCCTCAGCGTATTGGGCTTGCTGTCAGAAAGTCCAGTCCTGAACTCTTGGAAGCAATCAACGAATGGCTTACAACCATGAAGCGCAGCGCTGATTATAATGTGATTTATAATCGTTATTTCAAGAATCGGAGCGCCTATATCAGACGTATTAAGAGTTCGTACTTCTCGCACTCCGGAGGTGGAATATCACAGTGGGATGCTGATATTCAGGAACATGCAACGAGAATCGGCTGGGATTGGCGTTTGCTGGCGTCATTGATATACCAGGAATCACAGTTCGACCCTAAGGTTGAATCGTGGGCGGGAGCTGTTGGTTTAATGCAGCTCATGCCCGCAACCGCCCGGGAATTCGGAGCTGCTGATTCGATGAGTCCAACTCAAAGCATCGAAGTCGGTGTAAATTATCTGAAATGGCTGGATAAATACTGGTCGAAACAAATATCTGATTCAACTGAACGGATCAAATTCGTTTTAGCGTCATACAACGTCGGTTATAATCACGTTGTGGATGCTTGCAGGCTTGCTGAAAAGTATGGCAAAGATGGCACTGTTTGGGATAACAATGTTGCGTATTATCTTTTAAGGAAGTCTAATAGAGAATTTTTCAACGACGAAGTTGTACGGTTTGGATACTGCCGAGGTTATGAGCCTGTGAATTACGTGGCTGAAATTTTGGAAAGGTTTGATCATTATCTGAAACTCTTACAGTAAGAAAAACTAAAGGACTTAATTGATTTGAAAACAGCCATTAAAATCATCATTTTAAGCGCTGTATTATTTGCATTTACAAAGGTGTTTGCAGATACAACATCGGTCTCAAGCGCTGATTCGATTCGTGCAGAAACAGTAGAATTACAGAGATCTCTCGACGAGATCAGTAAGCAAATAAATATACTTGGAAAGAAGATTAATCTAACTTCATTTAAAGATGATGTTCTTACTATAAAAGGAAAACTCGCCTCAATTGGAAATGTAATTGATAGTTTCAGCGTCAAATCGTTGACTTCTGATGACCGCTATCAGTCATTGATAGCTATGAGAGACAGCTTGTTGAACGCTACAATTAAGCTTGAGAGCAAGATCAAGCCTGAATATCGCAAAACGCTTCAGGAGCAGAACTTCAGGATATACAACCTGAATTACTTTTCAAAGATGGATGCTAACAAGGATGACATAAAATTTCAATTATCAAATGCTTATAAGATTTTCAAATTAAAATTCAATGAGAACTACAATCGTGTATGGTTTCCTGAATTATGGCTTTCATACACCGGTCTTTCTCGTTGGGCTTTATTCGACTTTGACAATTCATCTCCCTTTCTGCAAACGAATCACATGCCTGAGTTGTTTTTTTCCTTTGGTCCGGGGGTATTGGAACCGGGTCGTAAAAATCCTGGATTGACCAATATTAAACTTGGTGTAATGCACGAGTCAAACGGTCAGCAGATCGACTCGCGTTCCTGGGACAGATATTTTTGTGAGCTGACATTTGAAGTCTTAATATCAACCTCGCAGTACATTAACTTCAACATAAGACCTTGGATATCCACAGAGATTATCGAGCTTGATCCCAAAGGAATAGAGGATTATCTCGGTGATGGGGAGATTTCAGTGACACATATCGGTAGAAATTTCAGAGCCGGTTTATCGGCGCGTTATGCGACTGAGGATATTGATGATAACAAGATGATGATACCATTTATCAGGAGGCTACAGGCTGACTTGGGCTGGGAGGCATTAAGCGCGATGCTCGGAGTTTTTGGCAAAGAGCCTCAAAAATTCCTCTGGGAAGGCAGCCAGCTATATGTTCAATACTTCTGTGGTTATGGGCAGTTTATGACGGAGTACGATAAGTTTTCAAATGGCATAACTGTCGGTATAATGATTAAAAAGTACTGATAATCGGAAATACGCTGTTATTTGAAATGGTTTTTTCCGGCAATCCCTGCCTAAGCTCAGGCATCAGTCACGAAGCGAGGTAGGAGGGATAGCCGGATTAATCATTAAACAGCACTATGAAGATTTATGAGTCAGATAGTTCTGTGGTGAATTCTTGAAAGTTTTCACACTCTTCTTGGACGTGAAGTAGTAACGATAACCATCCATATCAAAGCTCTTAGTATTTTTATCGACCACTCCTGCATCTCCATTAACCGGATCACGGAAGCGCTTTTGCCCATCTTTATCCACCATGTAAACATTACCCGGTAGTGTGAAGTCTTTTAGCCACTTGGCAGTTTCAGCTCTGAAAGGCGCTTGGCAGGCGGAACAGCAGTGGTAGTATTTCACACCTTTTATTACCGAAAATGACTCTGCATTCTCAACTCTACCCTCCTCATTCATTACCGGGCAGGTGAAGTATTTAGTACCGTCTTCCGTTACCCAGACATTGCCTTCCTTTTCGACTGCAACATCAACTGAGGCGTTTTTCATCTTCGAACATTGAGCGCATCCGCAATCATCGGGATGAGCGGCTTTCTTTACATCATTAGCAGAACCGCATGGCAATCCGCAGCCTTTTGAGCTGCCGCACTGAGCAAGAATCAGAGTTGGGGCTGCCAGACTGATCGCTAAAGCAAGAATTAGTATGTGTTTAAATGTGACTTTCATGGTTTTTCCTTTATTGTTAATTTTAATTTTTCCCAAATGTATAATCCAGATTCGCTCTGAATGTCCTGCCGAGCAGTGGTCCGTATATCAAAGCCGAATCGACGATCTTTCCACTTCCCGAAGCGTCTGTAACAAACGGATCATCCGGCTGCACCCAATCTGTTATGTTGTTGATATTTAAGGCTAACCTGAGCGCACCGAACGACTTGCTGATACCTGTATTTAGTATCGCATAAACAGGTGACTGCGTTCTGCTGCGACCGGCTGGCAGATACTGAGAGCCATATATATCGCTTGAAAGTTCCGCCATCAGGTTAGATTTCTTCCAGCTTTTCAGAACTGACAAGTTGGCTGTGAACAAATTCTGCATTTCCGCATGACGCCAGCCCAGGCTGTCCATATAGTTGACTTCAGACAGCGTACCACCACCTTTCAGTGTCCAGCCATTCTGATGTGCCCAACTTGTTTGCAATTCAACACCTCTGCTATAAGCATCATCCGCATTGGAATAGACGGTGCCAATACTGTGATCACCGAAAGCAAGTATTGCTTTATTCTCAAACGTCGTATAGAAACCTGTTAAATCAATTTGAACTGCTCGTGTTACGGAAACATTTCGATAATTGATGGAAAGTGAAGTATTAAAACTTCTTTCGGCTTTTAAATCTTCCGGTACGATAACATTATCGAATCCGGAATGAACCGCTTTATCAAGGCTGAATATGGTAACCGGACGGTATCCCGTGCCTCCTGCAAGCCTGAAAGTCCAGGATGGCAAGGGACTGACCAGAATTGAGCCTCTCAGTGTTGGAACAATCCCATCATTCTGATAGCGCTCTATTCTAACGCCACCCTGAGCGGTATAGATCGAGTTCGGCGACCACGTATGCTGGTACATTGCACCGGGAATGCGATCAATTCGATCCGTCGTAACGCCGAGTGACAGGTTATCGTTGTACTCCTCAAACGTGTAGGAGCCTTGCAACAGGGATGAGTGTTTCTTGTCCCAGTTGTGAACCATTGAAATGCGGTTGATCGAACTTAGTTGCACAGCATCGAACTCTGTAGCGCCGTACCACGAATCGTGAACATGCTGCACGAAGGCTGATTCTACAGACCACATGCCGAGACTTGTTCTCGTACTGCTGTATTTGAGCGAAACCTCGCTTCTGTCTGTGAATATCTCGCGCCCATAAACGGTACTGCTGCCGAGGTCACTTTCTGTCCAGTTTACATCACCGGCAAAGCGCCGCTCGTGATAATATCTGATCCCGCTTTTAAATGTACCGCCGGATAGTTTTTTCTCCATCAACGTATTTACTCCAAAACGCTGATACTGTGGAGTATCGGTAAAATCATCGTTGTTCCGGTTGATAAGCAGCGGTTCTGCTGCATAATTAAGCGAAATTCGAGTTGGTATTTCCCCAATCGAACTTTGAGCAATTCCGGTTAAGGAGTGCTGAGCGGTTTCAGATCCAGAAGCTTTGAACTGCAAAAAGGACGTTTTATCAGGTGATGAACTTACCAGGTTCACAGCTCCTGCAACAGCTCCCGCTCCGTATTCGCTCGACCCGCTGCCCTTGACGAGATTGACGTTCGAAACGTCAGACACTGAGACGCCATCCAGACCGTATAACGATCCAAGTCCGGAGATTACGGGCATACCATCGATGTTAATCTCGGTGTAGGACGGATCGAGTCCCTGCATTCCGATGCCTGCCGATCCACAAAGCGCACAGGGTCGAGTGGCAAGACCTGTCGAACTGCCAAGAGCTGAAAGGACGCCACCGTCTGTGGAAACTTTCTGCAAGTCTTCACTGGATATAACTTCTGTCCGCACCGGTTTATCGACATTTATATTGGATTTCATTCTCTTTAGTTTCACCGTCATTTCCTGTAGCGCCACTGCATCGAACTCAAGTTTGAAGTTCAGTTCCGTATCTTTATCAGACAGAACGTTAATAATCTTCTGTTGGGACATATATCCAACGTGTGAAGCGATCAAAGCCGCCTTTCCCTCAGGCACATTATAGATTATGTAAATGCCATTCAGGTTTGTTGACGAGCCCAGATGAGAATCGGCAACTACAACATTCGCTCCAACAACCGGAGAACCGCTGCCGTCAGTAATCCTTCCTATTACTGTTCCCGCTGTTAAGGATCTGAAACTAAAGAGTAGTACCAGCAGAATTAATAAGACGTAAACGCCTCTAAGGTTTTTTAAAATCATAATTTCTCCTTGTAGAAATAACCAATTATATCACAGACAGATTTATTCCGTGATAGATAATCATTCTGGTTGCCGCCATATTTCAAGCGAAATCCGCTGCATAGCAGATGAAGCGTAACGTGGCGGTTGTTACCAGTGGAGTTAAATCTTAAAGAGAATCCGGTGGATGGTAGATTGAGCTTATCGGAAGTTGTGGAGGATCAGTATCCTCAGTATGCAGTAAAATTTCCTGGCTGAACGGAGGATTAATTCTTGCAGGTTCAGAAATGTAGGCTGTAATTGTCAGAACTAAATTACATTCACAGTTCTCGTTACAGTTTTTTGCGTCATCATCGTCATTACACGAAAAATCGGAATCATCCTCGCAGTGACAAGCAGAGCACGATTCGTTTTCTGAATACGCGGCTTCCTTTTTAAAGTATTCCGCATAACCGGAAGCAGAAACCATCAGAAGTGCCAGCATAAGTATCGATGTAACGATAGTTCTAATCATACTTATCTTAACGACTGTAAATCCTTTTTGTTCCATTTTACTATGAACTGCTACATATACGGATGGGCTTTGAGTTTTGTTGGGCGTTTTTATTATCGTATCAGTAGCGATTTCTGGTTGTGCTGAAATTTATCTGTTGAGAATCTCACGAAATATGTACCTGTTGGAAAATCAGACACTTTGATAAAACAGGTATGATAACCAGCGCTTTGATTACCGTTTGATTTTTTTAATAACGAATGATTTTGCGTTTTCAAGTGTTTCAATTATAAAAGGTGTATCCAGGTTTTATTAAACCAATTCAAAGGAGCAATCAAATGAAACATCTGCTACTGACATGTATTATATGTTTAAGCTTAACCGGATGCTACACAATGCTTCATCCACCTGTTGAAGAATTGACTTCCGGATATGATCTGAGCGATTCGATCCTTGCGATTCCGGATTCGATTTCCGGTAATGGCGTCGTTATCATTAATCAGAACCAGATAATCTTTGACCGCTACTATCAGGATCCATATTATCAACGATACGGTTATTACGGCGTTTACGATTATTGGGATCCATATTATTACAATCCGTACAAATACCATCATAATAATTACTGGTATAACGGGAGATACCGTTCAGGAAAAGCGCCCGGAACCGTAACACCCAAACAAAAAACACCGAGACGTGAGGATGATTATCGTAGATCGGAAGCGCCCTCAGATAAGCTCCCCCAAACGGATCTGAGCAACAACACCCAGGTTTACCAAACTGCCTCAACTTATCGGAGATTAGAGCCTGTCCAACAAGCTCAGTCTGAACCTGAAATAACTCCCAAAGTGCAAATCACTGATCCTGATAGTAACAGGCGAACTTTGCGATCCGTGTCAGCTCCTGATAATGATAATCAGCCCGATTCAACGGATGATAAACAAGATGACAAGACACCACGTCGAGGTAATACCCGTGAAAGATAAAACTCTAAATCCTCCGAAAAAGAAATTCCGGTCTGCGGCAGCCTTTGTTATTTCAGTAATTATTCTGTTAGCTCCGGCTCTGTTGCAATCCCAGGAGCGGGATGACTTTCTGCGTCCTTTTTTCGGCTACTATGATTCTCAGTCCTTAACGACTTCTATCGGCAACGCAACAGTCGCATCGGGACAGATTATTCCCGGAAGAAGCAGCAATCCTGCCAACCTCGGTTTGAACCGCTTCAGTCATCTCCAGATGAACTTTCAGAATAGTAATTTTCAGGGTCAGGGAGTCGGCAGCTCAAGCACTGAACTTGGAGGAGTTTATGCGGTTATGCCTGTGCGGGTGTATCGTGGCAGCCTGGTTTTCGGAGCAGGCATACAGAAAGCCATTGACTTCTCGAACGCATTTCAGACGTCGGGCAGACAATTCGCTGAAGAGGGTGGAATCTATGCAACTGAATTCGGCGTATCCGTAGAAGCTGCCGAAAATCTCTTCATAGGCGGCGCATTCAACTACCTTAAAGGCTCAGATGATTTAACAAACACAGCATCGGTAGATAACTCGCATTTGAAAGCAAAATACAACGGTTACAACTTTTCGCTTGGCTTCCTGAGCAGAACGACTGCCAACGTGCAGATCGGCGCATCGGTTCAATTTCCGACACATATCGGGGTACAGGATAAAGTAATCACCTGGCAGACGGGAGCGCCAACAGAATCCGTTTCGCAAACATGGAATTATGACTTAAAGCGTCCGATGGTATTTCACACCGGATTTTCACTGCTTTATCCTCTATACAGCATTTTCTACGAAATGGAGTGGACGGACTGGCAGGATATGGAGTTCAGCTCGGATGAGTACTACGACGGTGATGTTGCGGAGATCAACCTTGAGATTAAGCATGATTTCAGATCAACGTTGACACATCATCTCGGAACCGCTGTTCATCTACCTTGGCTGCCTCTTCATCTGTACGGAGGCTACCAGTACATGCCGGTTCCTTTCAAAGACGTCTATGATGGGGACAAACGCCAGTCGCTCAGCTTGGGCAGTTCCTACCTTCTGAACCAGCAGTTCAGCATACATGGTTCGTTCTCACATTATTTCTGGAAGTATTCGGGACAGGCTGAAAAGTACTCGATGCTGGTGTTCGGTGTGTCGTTTCACTCGTAGGGAATAGTAGTCCAGCTTGTTCTCAAGAGAGGGAATTTTGATTCTAAGTCAAAACTATCTATGTCGAAAGTGTCGAAAGTGACGCAAATATGTTTATAGGTAATATACGACATAATTATTTATATAAAAAAAATATATTTATTTATATATATTGTAAATTTTCGTTGTGTGTGTCAGAAAGAGCACTTTCGACACTATCGACACTGTTTTTTTGTGTTGGGTAAAGTGGTCAATTTCTCTTTCAGGTGGGGAGCGCAGACATTCCTGTCGGCGAGTTAAAGGTTGGACACTAAACTATATTGGAGCGCTGTCAACGGCGTCACATGACAGAAAACAAATAAATTTGTGTCTTTGTTACTTGGTGGTTAATACCTTAAATTTGCAAACTCAGCATTATTCAACACAATATATTGACACAGGCTCAATGTGTTAGTATTATACTAATATTGCTAATCGCATTTCCCACCTGATTGGCATACAGATTAAGATGTTAAGATTATTATGAAATTTGAAAGGAAAAAGACATGCGCTTTACAATCTTTCTAATCACAATCACACTATTCACATTTACAGCCAATATCCACGCTCAATCGGAGACTAAGATTACTGCTGATGATGCAGAAGCAGGTGACTGTTTTGGAATCTCAGTTTCCATTAGCGGCGACTATGCTGTTGTTGGCGCTGCTTTCGATGATGATGACGGCAGATCTTCCGGCTCTGCGTACATCTTTGTTCGTGATAGCGCTGACTGGACAGAGCAGGCTAAATTAACTGCTCATGATGCAGTGGAAGGTGACAGGTTTGGTACTTCAGTTTCCATCAGCGGCGACTATGCTGTGGTAGGCACTCCTCCTTATGCTGAGGATTCAGGTTCTGCATATATCTTTGTTCGTGATGGTGAAAATTGGACAGAGCTGACTAAACTAACTGCTGATGATCCAGCAGCATATGACCGATTTGGTTATTCAGTTTCCATCGACGGTGACTATGCTGCTGTCGGCGCTTGGAATAGTCGCGCGTATATCTTTGTCCGCGACGGTGATGACTGGACGCAGCAGGCTGAACTGACTGATGGTAATGAAGATTGGGGTGACGGTTTTGGTTGGTCAGTTTCCATCAGCGGTGACTATGTTGTTATCGGCACAAGAAATGATCTTCAGAGCCTTCCAAATTACGGTTTTGCATATATCTTTGTTCGTGAAGGTGAAAACTGGACAGAGCAGGCAAAACTGACTTCAGATGATCCAGCGGAATATGACGGTTTTGGAATGTCCGTTTCCATCAGCGGTGACTATGCTGTTGTTGGCGCTCTTGGTGATGATTACGAAGGTTCTGCATATATTTTCGTTCGTGATGGCACTGACTGGACTCAACAGACTAAATTGACCGCAGATGATGCAATGCAAGGGGACGATTTTGGTGGTTCAGTTTCCATCAGCGGTGACTATGCTGTTATAGGCGCTACGAATGACGACGATGCTGGATACAACTCAGGTTCAGCCTACATCTTTGTACGAGATGGAGAGGATTGGACTCAGCAGGTTAAACGACCGCAGATGATGCAGCGAGAGAGGACTTTTTTGGTCGTTCAGTTTCCATCAGTGGTAACTATGCTGTTATTGGTGGTTCTGGTGACGATGGGGGTTCTGCTTACATTTACAACCTGGGAGATAACAACATCGAATGGCGCGGAGATATGGCTGATATTCCTGTTGATTTTGGTATTGTTTCAGCGTATCCTAATCCATTCAACAGCGCAATCCGTATCGGTTTCAATCTAAAAAGCGCACAGGAAGTTGTTATACATGCGCATGACACTAAGGGTCGCGTGATAGCTGAAATAAATCAGGGCTATTATCAGGCAGGACAACATCAAATAACCTGGGATGCACAAACCTTCGTGTCAGGACTGTATTTCGTTCGAATGGAAGCCTCTGATAAGGTGTTTACGCGGAAGGTGATGTTGATAAGATAAAAATAAGCAAGTTTACAAGTTGGCAAGTTTGAAGTATTTTTAACACAGAGACACAGAGACACAGAGTTTATAATAACCTTTTCTTTGTGTCCCTGTGTCTCTGTGGTTAAAGTGTTTTTAATTGGTGTCGTTAGTGTCGAAAGTGCTCGTATTGGGATTTGCTTAATGATTAGATTATGAAAGGCGCTAGCCAGTTGCTCACAAACTCCGCATGAAACAGATAATGCAGCATAAGCCCAGAAGCGATGATGATTAGCGAAATTATGCCGTGTCTTATAAGCGCTTTGATGAATTTACGCCTGCTGAGGAAGAAAATAATCAGGAATAAGCCTATCGATATGAGTGAACTGTAAAACCAAAGGTCTGTGAGACATGCAGTCACACCAAAGGCGATCCTTATCAGTGACATCATCAGCACTCCGGGTGAACAGAACAGGATGAAAGAAACTGCCGTCAGAACTATCAGCGGTAGATCCATCGCTTCTGTGTCACGAAGTGTATTTTGAATTGGCAAAATTAAAACTCTTATAACTTTGTGTCTTCGTGCCTTAGTGGAAAAGTGAATCTGTACGCCAGGCGGGATTCGAACCCACGACCTTATGCTCCGGAGGCATACGCTCTATCCAACTGAGCTACTGGCGCATTATGAGACTTTCTTTTGTGCCAAAGGAGACCTTTGACGCCACATAACTTATCATTTATCTTCAAATCACGTATATTATAAGGAATTATAGATTCAAATACAAGCATCAACCGGACAGCCGTAACCAAAGTGACTCAAACTCCCACAGATAACCAAATCACCAAACCTGACACCAGCCAGTTTAACCGTAAAATTCGGGATATGTTCGATCTCATAACACCCCGCTATGATCTGCTGAACCGCGTTCTATCAGCAAGACAGGATGTGTATTGGCGGCGCAGGACGGTGAAATTACTGCCTGATAAATGTGAAAGAGTACTCGATTCTGCTACAGGTTCCGGCGATCTGGCGATAGAGATCGCTCGCAAATATCCTGACGCTCAGGTAATCGGTTTGGATTTCGTTTACCGGATGCTCGAACTTGCCGGAAAGAAGACTCTTGAAGCGAACGCAGAGAATCAAATCCATTATATCTCCGGCGATGCAAATTGTCTGCCCTTTGAAGATCATACCTTTGATGCGGTTACGATAGCCTTCGGTCTGCGGAATATTCAAGACAGACTTGCTGCTGTAAATGAAATGAAAAGAGTAGTTCGTCCGGGTGGAAAGGTTCTGGTTCTGGAGATGACATTTCCGCAGAATATCGGTATGAGATGGTTTTTCAGGTTTTATCTGAACTTCGTTATTCCGACGCTGGGAAGGTTGATCTCAAAAGGCGGAGCTTACAGATATTTGTCGGATTCGATCCAAGGCTTCCTAAGTCCTGATGAGATGAAAGCGCTTTTCAGTGAAGCCGGTTTAATCAATATCAAAGCTCACCGGCTGACTGGAGGGATATGTTACATACATGAAGGAACTGTGGGTTAGTGGTGATGTATCTCAAGGTGGTGTCAAAGGTCTCCTTTGACACAAAAAATAGTCTCAGTTTTGCTGTCGAACGGGACATTCGACAGCACTCCTTTTCCCAATTCACCACAAACCTGCCCTGATCGCTTCCAGTTTGGTTTTAGCGTGTGGCGCCATCTTGAATATTCCCTCCAGGATTTCACAAGCGTAATCATCACAGTATGCGCAGTTGTCCAGCCCCCTGTCCAAACCGCATAGTCTTATTTTACACATGCTGCAATAACCGAAATGTACACCTTCTTTAGATGTGCAGCCGTTGCAGTTAATATCGGTAGCCTTAATCTCCGGATTAAACGCCTCAGCCCATTTCGCTGCTACTTTAGCGCGAGCCTCGTCATCGTCGTTGACCGTAGCGATGTATGCTTCACACTGACCGCAATCCAGCCCGCAAACAGCGATTAATTCAGCCATTATTTCTCCAAATGATTTACACGTTAAAAGTGATCATTAAAGCTAACTGATTTCTATCTAAATAGTGTAATCGGGTTTTCATTCACAGAAAAATTATCCTCGCGGAGGGAAAGGATCATTTCCGTGACTGTCCTTACGTTGAATTTTTCCGTCTTTACCATGAATAACAAATTCTGTTTTCTGTTTTGTGCTAATCCTACGTCCAGCATCAATAGCATCATTTTTTGTATTAAAATGACCACTGGAACGCAATGCACCACCACGTTTCACATCCCATCCACCACTGGGTTTCGGAACAACGTGATGTGTTCTGGATTTACCATTTGACATGGTTTTTCTCCTTTCTAAAGGTCTTTTTTAACTTAATTTGAATAAGCACTTATCTTATCAATAACAGTTTTTACATAAATATCCAGTTTGCTTGATTCGGAGTATATTGCAGGTAAGGCAATATCGACGCGATTATTCTCAACTAACGAATTGGCAATTGCTTTTTTCTTTCGAGATCATGGCTTATACACTGCAATAGAATGTCCACCATTACTTTTGACTACTCTCATACAAGGAATATCAGTTTCACCATCACCAATGTATATCATATTTGTAAAAGGAACTTCTAATTCTTCAGGTGGATAATACTTATTGACAGTTTTATTGTCCCATACTTCCAGACTACCCTTACTGATCCTGAAAAGGAATTGAGTTTTTGTAGTATAGTTAATTGCCATTCCAGGCCATTTGGCGACTCCGTATTTATCATACATGAATGAAGATGCAAAAATTCTTGTGAAATGATGTGAAATTGGAGATCCTAAAATCATTTCCCGAATACCTGAAGATATTATATAATGTTCGGGTATTAATCCTTTTCTAACAGCATATTTATTAATTCTCTCAAACCAGGTAATAACACCATCATAGAGTTGAATTTTTTGACCATATTTAAAGAATGAGGCCTGAGTGACTTTAACTTTCTCAGAAATATATGCCTTTTCAAGCATTAATGTCATATAGGCAAGTATCTCATCAGCGTTTTGATCCTTCGCTATTTGTCGGGCTTCGCTCCAGAAACGTTTAGGTGAAACACCAAGCTCTGGTATAAAATTATACTCTTGCATATTTCCAGGCGATAGTGTTCCATCGAAATCATATGCAATTGCCATTCGAGGTTTATTCTTTGAAATCATTGTTTATCCCTTATGATTTAAGGTGAATTAAACAGTTCTCGATTATCATTACTATTATAATTAAATATACTACACATTTGTTATACTGTCAATATGTGTAGTGTATAAAGGTAAAGTATCTATAGTTTTTCTACTTAATTCTCCATCCAAGCGATCTTGGAGGCCTGTAGATTGACTCTCCACCGACACTATCAATAACAGCGTTAAGTTCGCTATCTGCAACGCCAACCTTCTGCTTTTCAACACCTATTTGTATTAGCTTGCGCTCATCAGATTTATCGATCTTGTATGATTCTTCAGCCCACTTAATAATTTGCGGATCCAGTCCTTCAGCGATAATCTGCTCCGTAAATTCGCGTCTGCCCTGAACGATCTCACTAACATAAGCGTTTATCTGCGATTGGTCATAGTATTTTTGAGGATCGAATTCACTGAGATCGGATCCTTCAGCAGAAGCAATTGCTTTCGTGCCAAAATAACCAATTTTATGAACATTTGTTACACGTAAATCACCGCGCTGAATAGCCGCCATCATGGGAATAGGTACTCGTTTTACCTTACGGATTACATCCTTCTTCTTTCCTTCGGTGGTCTCTTTAACATCAATAATCTCACCAATCCCACCGGTGTTATATTGAAAGAAGCGTACTTTCCCCGGATAACGCTCGCAAAGATTCATGATGATGTCACGGAAACGGTTGACCTTGCGTGCTCGTGAGCCTACAATGAAAGGATCGGTTCCGACAGTCCTGACAGATTCACCCGCTTTTGCAGGCTGAGATGCAAAGCTGTGGGATGACTCACCCCAGAGATAGGCAAGTACACCCTGCTCAGGCGTTAGTTCCTGCCCGAATGACATTATAGTGTTGCGTCTGGTGATAAATGCAAAGCACAGTCCGTCAAGATGGTCGAGATTCGGCAGATTTAAACCATCGTAGTCAATCCGTACAAGTTTGCGTCCGCGTTTGACTCGCAACTTATCCTTGCGGGTAACGCTCCTGCCGTTGGCACATAACTTCTCATCGAGAAAATCCGGATTTCCGTCAGCATCGATCATAACATTTTCATACAGCGCTGTTTTATCTGTTAATGAATAATACATCGCTTCCTGAAGCTCAGGATCAACGTCAGTTTTAACGAAAAAGTTCTGCTCTGAGCCGTAAGCAGACCCATCCTGTCTGAGGAAGACTATATCATCCTGAATAGCTTCAGTTTTCTCTCCATCAGCTTCATTTAATCCGAGTTGATGACAAGACCAGGTTGATTTGCCGGTAGCTGATAATCCGAATAATAAGACGCCGTATTTCTTTAACTTACCGTCTCTGGAGTCTCTGACAGTAACCATCTTTGAACCTGCATGAAGTCCAAGCATTCCATGCTCATCCGCATACCACATTGCCTGGCGTAAGAATCCTTTCTTATTTTCACCCATATAGTCCGTTCCAAGCGCAATGTTGATATGGTGTTCAGGAATTGCAAGTACCTGCTGGCGAAGCTGATGCTCTTCAGGGATGTGAATCATCGTAAACTCAGGACCGGGATATTTCTTATCGACATCACCCATCGTTTGACCCCACATGTAGGCGAGGCGGTAGTTTTTAGGATCAGCGACCGAAATGTAGAGGTTACAAATAGGATTATACTCACCGTTTTCACCCATCCTACGACGTAGATGAACCATTGGAAGCGTTCGACAAAGGTCTAATACTTTATCCAATTCGTCCGGCGCATCGGCAATTATATTCTGATGTAAATTCGTCGGATTGGGAAGCCTAACTGCTTTAGATCCAAGATAAACAGTTTTGGGACCGATACGGCTTGACACCATCGAACGCCATCCCCATGAACCGAATTTAGTGCGTGTGCCGGTTTCAATGGCGCGTTTTCTTAAATCTTTTAACTTCATGTGTTTTACGTTAGCACCCGTGAGGGCGTGCGGCAGATTCTGTGCAAACTGCCTGTAGGCTGACTCGTTGTAAATATCGCTCATGCTTTGCTGTCTGTTTTTGATGTTGAATTAACCTTAAAATATACTCAACTTTGCAATTGTCTGCAAGCAAACTTAAATTAAGCATATCATTTAAATGCAAATCTCTTTGGATTATAGGGACTTAGGGACGGAATTGACGGAATGCAGTAAATTTTGGGTCACTTCGTCACCCTAAATCCAAAATGCCATACCGGGTAAGGGTTAGATGGGGTGACGAAAAGGTGACAGAAGGTGACGAAAAAATTAAGAATTAGAAATTACGAATTACGAATTATGAGTTATAGTAATGAGTTAAGGTTATTATTCACATAGATTAAGCGGATTAAACAGATAAAGACACGCATCATTTCTTAAAAGGGGAAACAGACATTGCCGGATGTCCACATCCTGCATAAAATCAGAGTTTCATCCACAGGGTGAGGATAGTATATTGTTCGACCTCTTCAGCGTCGTTACCTGTCCCTCTACTTTCTTCGTGAGCTAACGCTCATAGCTATTCATAGTTGGAGACTGACACTTCGCTTAGTGCATTCCCTTCCGGAATAAACGGAAATCTCGTCACCCGCCACTCGTAACTCGCAACTTTACTATTGCATTTCTACTAATAACATCAATATATTAATAAAGCATCACACAATCCTGATCCGAGGAAACTTAAAATAGAGGTTCACCATGCGCAGCAAAAACCTTTTGATAGCATTAATAAGTCTTGTCCTATTTGCAGCAGTAGTAATTGCTCAAGAGATTGAGCAAGTTGGATTCATTGAACTGAACGAGCAGATGGTTATTACTGCAAGAGATAATCTGGTTTATGTTAATGTCGATCAGCGTAATCTGAGGATTTATGACGTCTCAGATCCGGAGAATCCTGACATGATTGGCGAAACCGGCAACCTCGGAGGAAATGCAATAGGAGTTTGCCTCTCAGGGAACTATGCCTATCTGGCAAATAATCAGAATGGTTTATATATAATCGATATTTCAGATCCCGAAAATCCGGAACAAGTTGGTCGTTTTGCTCCTCAGCGGAATGTTTGGGATGTTTTTGTTTCCGGTCAATTTGCGTATTTAGCGAATTCTAGTGATGGTCTCCGGATCCTTGATATTTCCGATCCGGAAAATCCTGACCTGTTGAGTACGTTAGACACGTACGAGGCTTATGGAGTATGTGCTGCCGGAGACTATGCCTATATTGCTGACGATAGAGAAGGACTCCGTGTGATAGATTCATCCGATCCGGAAAATCCGCACTTGGTAGGCACTTGTGGTGATATGGAAATTGCCTGGAGAGTTGCAGTATCCGGAAACTATGCTTATGTAGCAGATTTCAGGAATTCTGAAATCTCTGTGGTTGATATCTCAGATCCCGAAAATCCTGCTGAAACTGGTTCATGTGATACTAATGGTGATCCAAGGGGTATATGGCTTGTCGATAACTATCTGTTTGCTGCAACCATGCAAGGTGATAGGAATGGTGGATTGAGTATAGTTGACGTCTCAGATCCTGAAAATCCGGATGAAATCGCCTATCGCGATGTGAATGTAAGATGTCAGAGTGTAAGTGTTTCTGGCAATTATGCTTATTTGTCCACTATTGTTGAGGGCATATATATCTTTGATGTAACTGATTTTGTTCATCATGGACCAATAATCGAAATCTCAGATGAAGAGTTGGATTTCGAGGAAGTTGGACTTGGATTGACAGGTGAACTTCCTCTTACTATAGCAAACGGTGGCAATGAAAACCTTAACGTCTCTGATATTTCAATCGAAGGTGACTATTTCAGTTCAGACTTTGAGGACGGATTTACCCTCGAACCGGAAGAAGATAGAGAAATAACTGTAATGTTCTCTCCGGAGGAACTGGGTGAGTTTGAAGGTTCATTGACCATTACATCAAACGATGAAGAAAACGGTGAAGTGCAGGTTGCTTTGCTTGGTGAAGGAGTAGGTCCGGTTTTTTATGTTCATCCTCGTTTGTTGGATTTCAATTCAGTTGGTATTGACTCGAGTGAAACCAAAACACTCAGCATTCGAAACCGCGGTTTAAACGATCTTGTAATCTCTCAGATAACCAATCAAAGTGAGTATTTCGTAACAGATTTCGAGGATGAATTAACGCTTGAACCCGACGCAAGGCACACACTGACAGTGACCTTTACTCCTACCGATGGGATTGCCTATGCTGATACACTTGTATTTGTTACTAACGATCCTGATAACGAGACTGTAACTGTTCCAATGAGCGGGAGAGGCATGGGAGCAGTCATAGCTGCTGAACCGGATACTGTTCAATTCGGTGAAGTTGGCAGAAATCGCAGCGCTGAAAGAGCTGTCTCCATCTGTAATGAAGGTGAAGTCAACCTCGATATTTCCGAAATCTTCGTCGAAGGACGTTATTTCAGCATCGACCTTGATTCTATTTACGTAGTCGAACCGGAAGGCTCTCTGAGATGTACCGTCACGTTCGCGCCTGAAGAGATCGGCGATTTCAGAGCAAATCTTTTCATCACCTCGAATGACAGGCAGAACGAGGAATTCATCGTTCCACTGTATGGAACAGGCAAGGGACCGGAAATTGCTGTTGACTCAGACTCGCTCGACTTTGGATTATTGCGGGTAGGCGAAAACACGCAACTCACTTTGACCATCAGCGCTGTTGGACTGACCGATCTGACAATTACGGACGTTACAGTGCAGGGAGCGCCGATATTCTTGTCGGCGATAGAAGACGAAGTCTTTATAGAGTTGAATAACAGCTTCGAGCTTCCGGTCAGTTTCAATCCCAGTGATGACGGCTATCTATATGGTGTTATAACCATTCACTCCGATGATCCTGAAAACGGTGAGCTTGAGATACCGTTAACCGGATGCGCTCATCGGGGTGTTATGATAGACACACTCGGAACAATCTCAGATTTGACCGTCGTTGGGGATCTGGCATATCTGGTGGTACAAAATGGTTTAGTAGTTCTTGATGTCTCCAATCCGGTAGCTCCTGCAATAGCAGGTACTTACTATAACGAAGGATTGAATGCGTTAAGTATATTCTTAAATGGTAATTACGCCTATATTGCAACAGGTGAAGATGGATTTATGATAGTCGATATTTCTGTTGTCGATTCAACACAATTCGTAAGTACTTACAATACAGATGGTTATGTACACAGCATTGCTGTCCGGGATGGCTATGCTTTCGTAGCTGATGGAGAAAATGGTTTGCGGGTGATTGATCTTTACGAGCCGGAGTCTCCTTTTGAGGTGAACTACGTTGACACGCCGGGTGAGGCTTATGCCGTAACATTAGACGGTGACTATGCTTACGTCGCTGATTACGTTCAAGGATTAAGAATCATCGACATTTCCGATCCTCAGGAACCGTCTGAAATCGGTTATTTCAATACCCGCGGCATGTCGATGGATGTCGCTGTTTCCGAAGGACTTGCATACATCGCAGACGAGCGTTACGGACTTAGGATCATTGACGTCACAGATCATGAGAATCCTGAAGAGATCGGCTTTTATGATACGGATGGCTACGCTTATGGTGTTGATATTGCCGGAGATCATGCCTATATTGCGGACGGCAGCGGTGGAATGTGCATGTTGGACGTTTCCATTCCGACGAGCCCCTATCCAGCAAAGATTTTTTACACGCCGGGTTTGGCGACCTCAGTTGAAGCGCTTGATAATTACGCATTTATCGCTGATCATGGTGACATATTAATTATTGATGTGTCGGAGTTTCTGCGTGTTGATGAACTGACTAAACTTGAGATTACAACCAGTTATATTTTAAAGCCTGCTTTCCCGAATCCTTTCAATGCAGTAACGAGCATCAGGTATGGGCTGCCGTACTCATCTCATGTAACTATAAGTATTTACGACGTGAGCGGTAGGTTGATCGAGGAATTGTATAACGGTTATAGTACGGCAGGTTTTCAAACGGTCAACTGGAATGCTGAAGGTTTCAAATCGGGAGTATATCTCGTGAGACTTAATACATCGTCGGGATTTAGTACAGTTCAGAAGTTGATGTTGATCAGATAGAAGTTTACAAGTTGACAAGTTAGCAAGTTTAAAAGTTTAAGATCGCTTATGTTCTGTCCTGCTTGTCGGGACAGGATTGTGGAGTGGCGCTGGATATCCTCAGCCTACACAGACGTACTGCGGACCTCCTATATTTTGAACTTGTGCCACTACTACAATGCACCGGTTATATTTCAATTCTCTATTTAAAAGTTAAGGAATCATTAAATTATACAGGTGTTTTTGCTCTTAAAAGCGCCAATATACAACTGACAGGTAAATTTTGCTGAATATTCTTAGGAAAATGGTGATTTGCCCTTGACACAGTGGCGCTCGTGGTTTATATTCGACGTAGTAACCCAACCACCAAAACCGCCAGGAGGATTGATGAACAAGTCAGATTTAGTCCGCTCAATCGCAGAAAAGACCGATTCGACTCTGCGAGACAGCGAAGCCATGCTGAAAGCTTTCACCGAAACTGTCGTTGATGCTGTTGCCAAAGGTCAAAAAGTCTCACTCGTAGGCTTTGGGAGCTTCGACGTAGTTAAACGTAAAGCACGCACAGGCAGGAATCCCGCTACCGGCGCGAAGATTCAGATCAAAGCCCGGAAAGTACCGAAGTTTACAGCCGGTAAAGAATTTCGTAATACTGTCGAGTAATCGACAAAAAGCTAACCCAGGGAAGATCCGACAGGGTCTTCCCTTTTTTTTACCTTAAAGAGAATTATGAAATGTGGAATCATCGGCGCGCCCCTTTCAGGGAAGAGCACACTTTTTAATATACTTACCGGAATTAATGACGCTAATAATGCCAATATTAGCAGGACCGAAACGCGGTATGGAGTTGCGCGTGTTGAAGATGAGCGACTGAACACGCTTGCCAGGGTCAGCAAATCGAAAAAAAAAGTTCCTGCAACAGTTGAATACATCGATATTCCGGGTTTTGAAGTCAAGGAAAGGCATGTTGAACCTTTTCCGCCCAGATTTCTGTCCGAGTTAGGTGGCGCTAATATGCTTGCGCTCGTGCTGAGGCAGTTCGCGGATCCGAGTATTCCGGCGCCAGGAGGGTCGATAGATCCAAAACGTGATCTGGAAAACGCCTCGCTTGATTTTTTAATTAATGATCTTACCATTATCGAACGACGATTAGAAAAGCTCACAAAAAGCCATGAAGCTGAAGCGAAGCGTGAGATTCCGGTTTTAGAGAAATGCAAAGATGTACTTTCAAATGATAAACCGCTTCGGGATTTGGAATTCCGCCCAGAAGAGGAAAAAACAATACGCGGTTATTCGCTGTTGAGTCTTAAACCGTTGCTGGTCGTACTAAACTGCGGTGAGGATGAAGCTGCGGATCCCTGGAGTCTGGTTGAAAGTTTAAAGAATAATTTCCCTGATGCAGGCTCAAAAGTCGGATGGGTAGCGGCTGCGGCTGGGATCGAAGCGG
>JAIPJL010000049.1 GCA_021734165.1 bacterium
CTTAGCCTGCGTACGAGGAGCAAGAAGGATTAACATTGTCAATAGTATGGTATGTATGTTTCTAACAATCATTTAACACTCTCTTAACATCTAATGCGCTAAACATTTTACTAACAAGCAACTAATAACAAGTTCAGTTTATAACACGGCTTAAAAGTATCTTTGCATTCAAACAACCTTACAAGTTGCCTTCCCCCCTACAGAGTAGGGGGGAATAAAAGGGGGGTTTCCTTAGTCTAAATCAACTCTCAGTTTTGCTCATACGAAAATACTTACAAGCACTGCTATAAATTAATATAATAATAATTTAACACAGGTTTTAAGCCTGCGCCACTGTTTCAGTTAAAAGCTGCAATGTCAGTAAAAATTAAGGCTTTGGGCGTTAGGTTTTTGGCTTAAGGTTGTGTTAGCTGACAAATCCACCGGAGGCGGATAGATTCTGGCGCTCCCCAATTTAGGGAAACAAACTTGCTCCCTTGCTTCCTTTCTAACATATAATTATAATTCAAAATTTCTTTTGAATATCTGTACCTCTATGTCTCTGCGGTTAAACTTGACTTTTGTACAAAATTGTTGTATATTGTCAACATAATATGTAGTGAACTTTTGCTCTTTAAATCACTGGCGGGGTTAGTCGGTAGCTTGACAACCGACCTTATACCACAAAGGAACAAAGACACAATCTGTGATTCTTGGTTTTTGATTCGTGATTCTGGTTCTATCGCCGACAGGAATGTCGGCGCTCCCCAATTTAGATAAACAAACTTGCTCCCTTGCTGCCTTGCTCCCTTGTTATCTTATAACTATATTATAAAATACTTGAAAACCTTTGTGATCTTTGTGCGCTTTGTGTTTAGTCTTCGATCACTTTCCGTCACATTTCCGTCACACCCTCTATCCCTTACCCGGCAAGGCTTTCCGGCGATTCTGTGACGATGTGACGATAATTTTGCCTATGCCTGCCCTGTCCTGTACACTGCGTTTTTTAATTCACAGGAGGGACGCCTGCGCCACTGTAAAGTTATATTTTTACAACGTCAGTAGGACAAACATTCTTGTTTGTCAATCAGCAAAATGCGACAAGCAGGAATGCTTATCCTACTTAAAGTTAATAAGCGACAGGCAGGATCCCGACCAAACAGGATATGCTGCCTTCGCCACCTGTTCATTTACAATTATGGTAATTAACAACGAAGTCCGCTGTACAGCGGATTACTCTGGTAAAATTCCTTTAATTTTCAGTGTTAGTGGGGATTAGGAGGATTTATTAAAAGAAGAATATTAATTAGAATGTTGCTCCAAATGTATAAGTAATGGTGTAATAAATTCCAACCAGAATAAAAACTGCTCCAGTAACCCTGCGCGCCCATTTCTCAAACAGGCGCAGTTTATCATAGGCTCGCCCTACCGCCCCCGCGCTGAAGGCGATTATAAATGCAAAAATTATTACCGGAAGCCCTGTACCGATTCCATAAATTGAAGGATATACGATAACAGATCCGACTCCCACCGCGAGAGGAATTAAGCTGCCAAAGAAAAGAGCTGCCGAAACTGGACAAAATGACAACGCGAAGATTATACCGAGTAATCCCGCTCCCCAGATTCCATGTCTTTCACCAAAGCTTTGAGCTTTACCCAACCCGAACGATCCCATCCAGGCTGCTGTTATTACATTCAATAATACCAGACCAATTATTATAAGCACCGGGCCGAGAAACTTGTTCAGATAATTCTGCAGGAAGTCTGCTGTGCCGGGAATAGAAAGAATCCCTGCAACTACAATAGCGCCTATCGCAACATAGGCAAACATTCGTCCCAACGTGTATAAAAGTCCGGAGATCAGAACATGTCGCGTACTCTCAACCTGCCTGCCTATGAACGAGATCGCTGCTATGTTGGTTGCCAAAGGACAGGGGCTTATCGACGTCAGAATACCAAGCCAGAGCGCCAAGCCAAGACTAAGTAACATCTATTTATCCGCAGCGAGAAAGGCAGTCACTTCGCTATTAATGTATTCGTAAAATGCCTCTTTATTTCGGAGCAAAGTCCAGACGTCTTTCAGATTCTTCCAACGTTTCATTTCACCGTCAACCATATCGACCAGCACAACTGACTGGGTATATAACTCAAAATCTTGTTTGAAATGAGCATTCTTCGGATTTGCTGTGTTCACAATCTGCCATTCAATGCGTCCGGATTCTAACTTATCAGCAAAATCGGTCAGAAGCACATCGTGGGTATATCCCTCGATTGTACGGCAGGACATGCAGCGTTTTTTACCGTGGAAGTAATAGACCATGAGTTTGTGGACTGTATTGTCCTGAATACTCACTATCGAATCGGGAGTTGATTCTGATTGTGTCTGAGCAGTAGTGATGGCTGGATAAAATAGAAATGCACAGGTTAGAATCAGAACTGTATATATTGGGATGTTTTTCAAGTTATTGTCTCCTTTTTGTATTACTTGCGAGTTTTGCTTTTCCCCCCTTTAATTCCCCCCGCAAGCGGGGGGGATGACAGACTTTAGCCTATTGTGAGATCAATTCTTTAATCTTTTCGGTTGTGAGAACCTTGCCAACACTTTTTACATTTCCATCAATCACCAAACCTGGAGTCATCATAACACCGAAATTCATGATCTCCTGAATATCTGTTACTTTCTCAAACTCGCATGACAGACCAAGAGCATCAACAGCCTCCTTAGCATGTTTGGCGAGCAGTTCGCATTTTGGACAACCCGGTCCTAAGATTTGAATTTTCATTTTATTTACCTGCTGTTTAGTTTTCCGTAAGCGCCATCTGCAACTCTGCATTGGCTTTAATAACCGACTCAACACATCCGAAGAAGTTGGTTATGCAAGGTGTCGTCAGCTCGTAGTAAACTGAGGCGCCAATTTTTTCATCCTTCACAAGTCCAGCGTTTCGTAATACGGACAGATGCTTCGAAACGGTTGATGTGTCTGCATTAATCATTTCGGTCAGTTCACAAACACAGCGTTTTTCTCTCTTGAGTTGATCAATGATAAATAAACGTGTGTGGTGAGCCAGCGCTTTTAAAATCTTAGCTCTGGCTTCATATTGAGCTTTAGTTTTGCTATCCATCAGATTTCCGATTTGTTTGTACATTTGGTAATTTAACCAAATGACCATAAATTTACAATAGCAATCCGATTAAAATTATATTTAATTGACATTTTATGGCAATTTGGCTATATTGCCAATACACCAAATAACGATAGGATATTTTGATGTCTTGGAAAGATGAGTGGAAACCGCTACTTATAATTATTGCTGTCTTTCTAACAAGTTTCTTTTTGCCTATAGGCAGCGTGAGATTTGATACAGCAATACTTGAAGGTTTTCACCTGGTAAAATGGTATGCTCGTGAACATGTCATTCTGTGCTTAATACCGGCATTCTTCATTGCAGGCGCTATCGCTGTATTTATAAGCTCGGCATCTGTAATGAAATATCTTGGAGCAAAGGCAAATAAAGTTCTTGCTTATGCGGTAGCTTCGGTATCGGGAACAATCCTCGCTGTTTGCTCATGTACAGTTCTGCCTCTTTTCGCCGGGATTTACCGGATGGGAGCTGGTCTTGGTCCTGCTACTGCATTTTTATATTCCGGTCCCGCGATAAATGCCCTGGCAATAATACTCACCGCGAGAGTACTTGGAATTGAGTTAGGCATAGCAAGGGCAGTTGGCGCTATCCTGTTCAGTATCGTGATCGGACTGTTAATGCATTTCTTCTTCCGGAAGGAAGAGCTTGAGAAATCAAATGCACAGATTGTCATGCCTGAAACAGATGTAACGAGACCACTCTGGAAAAATGCGCTTTACTTTGCTTCGATGGTTGGTATTCTTATATTTGCCAACTGGGGTAAACCTGAAGCGACAATCGGTATCTGGTATTCGATTTATTCCGTGAAATGGATCATCACGAGCGTTTTTGCAATTGCCTTTGCAGTTATGCTCAGCCTCTGGTTTAAGATAAAATGGTGGCAGGTTTTACTTGCCGGATTGCCGGTATTATTGGTCTCGCTCCTCTTCCCTACTTCACCAATAGCCGCCTTTGCAATCGGAGCGATTGGTTTATCGGTGATCACAAGTACTAATGAAGATGAAGGCGGAGAATGGTTTTCTTCGACATGGGGATTCGCTAAACAGATACTGCCTTTGCTGTTAATTGGCGTGCTGATTGCCGGAGCGCTCTTGGGACGTCCTGGTTCTGAGGGCATTATTCCTTCCGAATGGGTAAGTCAGGCGGTGGGTGGCAACTCGCTTGCAGCAAACTTTTTTGCTTCTTTTGCAGGGGCTTTTATGTACTTTGCAACACTTACAGAAGTACCGATCCTGCAGGGTTTAATTGGCAATGGAATGGGCAAGGGACCGGCTTTGGCGTTGCTATTGGCGGGTCCGGCATTAAGCTTGCCGAATATGCTGGTTATCCGAAGTGTTATAGGAACAAAGAAAACAGCAGTATTTGTAATTCTGGTGATTATAATGGCTACAATAAGTGGTTACGCTTATGGATCATTGTTTTAATTTCAGACAGGATAACAGGATAGACAAGATTGCTAAAATTATAAATTTTAATTTGAATTATAACAAGCTGCAGCATCATTACCTAAAGCTCTAATTTTTTAACCATATAATAACAGCAACCTTCCGAAACTACATTTTCAACAAAAGGTTTTCAAAATCTGTTGCTTTTATGCTCAAATAAAAATATATTGAGGATAAATCAGCAGTAAACTTCCTTAACTGTTAGAGGCAATTTATGATACGTAAGATCGGAATATCAACCGGAGGCGGAGACTGCCCCGGATTAAACGCAGTTATACGTGCTATCGTGCGCGCTGCAAAACTCCATTATCGCTGGGATGTGATCGGTATTGAGGATGGATTTGACGGGTTGATCTATGCTCGTAACCTTAAGCTGCTTGAACTTCGTGACATAAGCGGAATACTCCATCGCGGCGGAACAATTCTCGGTACTACTAACCGCGGCAATCCATTCAAACATACGGTAGAAGAGAACGGGCAGGAGGTAATTAAAGACCTCACACCCCAAATACTTGAAAACATAAAAGTACTTGGTCTCGACGCTATTATTACAATCGGTGGAGACGGTACGCTAACAATCGCACGCGATCTGCATAAACTTGGCGTTAATATTGTAGGTGTGCCAAAGACGATAGATAACGATCTATCTGCAACAGATTTGACTTTTGGGTTTACAACTGCCGTAGATACTGCCACAGAAGCGCTTGATAAATTGCACACGACTGCTGAAAGTCATCACAGGGTAATGGTTGTTGAAGTTATGGGGCGCGATGCAGGCTGGATTGCTATCGAGTCAGGAATCGCGGGTGGCGCTGACGTTATATTAATTCCCGAAATTCCATTTGATCTTGATAAAGTAGCTCAAAAAATTAAACGGCGACAGATTACCGGCAGCCGTTTTAGTATAGTTGTGGTTGCGGAAGGCGCTATTCCAGAAGGTGGTAAAAAAAGTATTGTTGCAGAAGCCAATGAAGAATATCAGAATGTGAGATTAGGCGGTATCGGTTATTTTGTAGGTCATGAGCTTGAGAAAAGAACCGGAATAGACACACGCGTAGTTGTACTTGGACACCTTCAGAGGGGCGGTTCACCGAATGCATTCGATCGAATACTCGCAACCCGTTTCGGCGCTATGGCTGCTGATCTGGTTGCGGCTGGTAAGTTCGGTCACATGGTGTGTATTAAAGGTAGAAAAATTGAATCTGTAACTATAGACAAAGCTATTGGACTGATGAATCGCGTTGATCCAAACGGCCAGATGGTCTATTGCGCAGAACAGATGGGTATTGAATTCGGCAGACCTTATGCTTGATTCATGATTCCTGATTCGTGATTCATAATTAAATAATCCCTGTCATTTTTCCAGTCTGTGAATTTGGCAGGGGTTTTTCTTGTCCTTTTGCTCCAAAATAACCACCAAAGTAAGCAAAAAGCACTGCTACCAGCTCAATGTAAAAATTATCAGAATACGTCAACAACAGGAACATCGCTATTCCGATACCGAGACCGGAAATCAGTCTTAGTTTGTACTTTTTCATTATCCCATCTCCTCTAAGTATATTTTTTGTTACTCACTGTCAAAGTATCACTAAATGACTATATAACTATGACTTATGCGTCAGGCGAGGATATTTGACACCACTAACTGCATATTCGAGCTTAGGGACAAGTCCGAATACTCAGATAAAGTTAAAACTTTTTCTTTAAATTGTCAATTAGTGTCTCTTTGATTCCACCGAAACCGCCGTTTGACATTATCACCAATACATCACCTTCACTCACATTTTTCTCAATATTTGTTAGGATCTCATCAAATCTCTCAGCAGCTAATGCTTCAACTCCGCGTGACTTCAGAACACTGGTCATTCCCCATGTATCAAGTCTTTCAGCAGCAGGAATCTTATCTCCTCTGTGTAAAGGCGCTATAATCACTCTGTTAGCAACGGCTAAAGCGTTTATCAGATCAGTAGTATGGTAGTTTCGAACCATTGTATTTGAACGCGGCTCTAATAGCGCCCATATCCTACGGTTAGGATAACGTTTGTGTAATCCTTCAAGCGTAGTTTTTATAGCAGTAGGGTGATGAGCAAAATCCTCCCAGAGTGTTACTTTATCGTTATCTACAAGGCATTCAAGACGTCTTTTTACACCTCGAAAGCTCTTCAAAGCAGCAATAGAATCGGCAATACTCACATCAATAAAATGAGTGGATATTATGGCAGCGAGTGCATTTAAGAGGTTATGATTGCCAAGCATGTTCAGTTCAATTGAATGCTTGAAGTTAAATGGATTAGTGAACTCACCGGTTATTCCTTCAGTTCCCATTTTAGAGCTATTTTTAATCTGCCAATCAGCGCCTTCATTAAAGCCGTAAGTAATTCTTTCACAGAAGGCATTCTTAGTAACATTTAACGCTCTTGGGTAATCACTACAAACGATTAACTTGCCATCTTGAGGCAGCATCCTTGAGAATCTTTCAAATACAGTTTCGATTGCTTTAATATCAGGATATATATCGGAATGATCATATTCAACTGAGCTGATAACTGCAATATTCGGTTTATAATGGTAAAACTTAGGTCGTTTATCATACCAAACAGTGTCATATTCATCGCCTTCGATCACAAACTCATCTCCCCGGCCTTTCCAGCAGGGATAATCCAAATCATGCGGTAAGCCACCCAACATCCAGCCGGGCTCTCTGCCTGTCTGCTTTAAAATATGAGCAACCATTGCGGTTGTGGTCGTTTTTCCGTGAGTACCGGTAATGACAATTGATCGCTTTCCTGTCAGGTAACGCCTTGAGATCAATTCGGGTAAGGAAATCAGACAACTTCGCCGATTCATTGCTTCTTCGAGTTCAGGATTGCCTCTTGAGACAGCGTTTCCGATTACGACCAATGCATCTTCAGGGATATTATCAGGTGAGAAGCCATCTAAAACTGCAACACCTTGTCTCGCAAGAAAATCACTCATCGGGGGATAGATTCCGCTGTCAGAGCCAGTCACGTTAAACCCGTCACGTTTCAATTCGGCAGCAACTGACGCCATCGCTGTACCGCAGACGCCGATGAAGTGGATGTTTTTGAAAGATGAGTCTTTAAAGATTTGCATTGTATTTACTTTAAGATAGAATCAATGGTTATGTTATACTCTGAACTTTCATTCATTTCATCAAGCCTTCCAATTCCTTTACTCAAGAAACCTCTTTCTGTATCAATCATAACGAAACACCGTTTTTTCTGAATTGCAGCTACTGCTGTACTTAAGACTCCAGCATACGGATCTAAAACTATCTCGCCCGTCTTGGTTGACTTTTCTATCAGAAATTTTAGAAGTTCAACAGGTTTCTCTGTAGGATGTAATAACTTACTCGTGTGTATTTTAGGATACTCCAAGATGTTATCTGGTCTCTTGCCATTCAATATTCGTCGTCCTTTATGGGCGTAGATTATCCACTCGTCGCGCGGTGCGTAATCACCTTTTAAATCTCCTGATCCATGGTTGTCTTTGATCCAAATCAAGGTCCGTTTCAACTTGAAGCCAGCATCACCGAAAGCTTTGTAAAACAACGGATAAGTATCATGCCTGCAAAAACAGTAAAGGTGACGGTTGTTTTTTAGTAATCTGTATGATTGAACAGCAAATTTCTCTATCCAATCACCAGGAGTATCATTATCGAGGTGATTGAACTTAGGACGCGCAATCCTCCGGTTTGAGCGATAATTGATAGCATAGGGAGGATCTGTCAATACAAGATCTACAGATTCGTTCTGCATTTCGGTCATCACTTTTAAGCAGTCACCGTGAATAACCTGACCATAGTATTTTTCATTTTCTTTTGGCAATGATTTCCTTTTTCGACAGGATAACAGGATTTCCTGTCTAATTAGCTTTCTCTATAATAATTGTTACGGGACCATCATTGACAAGTTCGACATCCATTTTAGCGCCAAAGATGCCTCGCTTCACAAGAATTCCTTCATCACTAACTAAATCACAGAAACGATTGTACAATTCCTCAGCTTTACCAGGTTCAGCAGCGTCAATAAATGCAGGACGTCTTCCTTTGCGCACATCAGCATATAAAGTAAACTGACTTACGATTAATACTTCTCCACCAACTTCTTCAATAGAAAGGTTCATCTTGTCATTCTCATCTTCAAATACTCGCATTCCAGCCAGTTTGTGTGCAGTCCATCTAAGAGATTCTTCATCTTCATCGTGAGTAAATCCGACTAATACCAAAAAGCCATGGTTAATACCGCTGATTTTTTTACCATTGACTCTTACTTCCGCTCTCGAAACTCGCTGTATCACTGCTTTCATGATTTAAGGTAAAATCTGTATTTGATTTTCACCGACAAGATCATTCAGTTTTTTAATCAATTCCGGCACAGGTAAAACCTTGTACCTTTCCAATTTTAATTTCTTCTTATCACCTCCAGGATACATTAAATCAATATACAACGGACAATTTCCCTCATTGGTAATAACTATCTTCTCCAGGCGATCTACCATCGGAGCATTGACTCGCTCTGACTGCAAACTTATACTAATAGCTCCTCCCCATTTTTCAACAGCATTGTTAATATCAATAATCTTCTCTACTCTAATATTTGGTTCATCACCTTCGTCTCTGCGTTGTACATATCCTTCAATTCCTACCATTTGATCAGGTTCAAGCATTTGTTGAAATTCCTTGAATTCCTTTGAATAAATGACAGCTTCAATAGAACCTGTCAGATCTTCCATTTTTAAGATCGCCCATTGGGCTCCGTTTTTATTAAACTTAATATCTACAGAGGATATGATTACACAGGTTTTTATCTTTGCATTTGTCGTAAATTCTTCTTTATCACACAAATTGTGAGTAACTAAAGCATCGATCTCTCGCTTATATTTAGCAAGTGGATGACTTGATATGTAATATCCTAAGACAGCTTTTTCGCGCGATTGTAATTCCCGATCCTGCCACTCTTCCATCTGGTGCAACTCTGGAAGCGGAAGACTTACATGTCCTTCTCTGTCTTCATCGCCAGAGCTGCTGAAAAACGAAGTCTGATTTTTTAGTTTCTCATCTTGAATAGCGTTCGCATAAGCGGTAGCGCCCGGTAGAGAGGCCAGCAAAGTAGCTCTGTTTGATCCTAAAGTATCGAATGCTCCAGCTTCAATTAAACTCTCAATAACCCTTTTATTAATAACTCTTAAATCGACGGTTGCCAGAAAATGATGAAGCGAAGTAAATGATTCTACTTCCTCTCTTGCTTTGATAATCGCTTTAACTGCTGCTTCACCAACATTTTTTACTGCCGCGAGTCCAAAGCGAATGCCAACAGTAGTGGCGACAAATCCATTCTCGCTTTCGTTTATATCAGGAGGCAGAATAGGAATATGATGACTACGACATTCTGCGAGTAATTTCATTATCTGGTCTGAACGCTGCGATCTGACAGTTAAACATGCCGCGAGATATTCGGCAGGATGGTGGCTTTTCAGATAGGCGCATTGATATGCTATAACTGCATAACCGGCAGAATGTGCTTTGACAAATCCATACTCCGCAAACTGAGCCATTAAAGCGTAGATATCTTCTGCTGTTTTTTTATCGATTCCATTACTTATACAGCCATTGGTAAATTCCTCACCAAACGACTTCATCAATTCAGGTATCTTCTTCCCCATCGCTTTGCGCAGGTTATCAGCTTTTCCAAGTGAAAATCCGCCAAGATCGGTCGCAATACGAATCACCTGTTCCTGGTAAACAATAACACCATAGGTATCTTTGAGGATTTCTTCAAGTTGTGGATGGAGATATTTTACTTTCTTCTGACCATGCTTTCGATCTATAAAATCAGGGATATTTGACATAGGACCTGGACGATAAAGGGCATTCATGGCTATCAGGTCTTCAAGCCTTTCAGGTTTGAGCTTCACCAGATTCTTGCGCATTCCTCCGGACTCAAACTGAAATACTCCTATCGTATCTCCTTCACTAAACAACTTTAACGTTTCCCTATCATCAAAATCATTATCTTTACCGTTGAATTCTATCTCTATACCACGTTTTTTAAGAGCCTTCAAAGCAAGATCAAGCTCCTGTAAGGTCTGCAAACCAAGAAAGTCCATTTTTAAAAGACCCAGCGCATCAATCCAGTTCATATCATACTGAGTATATACTTCGTTATCATCACCCTGTTTGCAGACGGGTATAAAATCGACTGTAGGACCGGGACAGATGACCACTCCGGCGGCATGAGTGCCTACATGACGAACAGAGCCTTCGATAATAGCGGCGTGCTCCATAAGTTCAATGAAACGGGGATCAGATTGAACAAGTCTTTTTAGTTCAGGGACTTCATTTATCGATTTTTTAATGGAATTATCCTTGACATTTTCCGGAATCAGTTTGGCTATCCTATCCGCTTCGCCGTAAGTCAATCCCATCGCTCTTGCAACATCCCTGACCGAAGAGCGTGTAGCCATTGTACCAAATGTGATTATCCTGCAAACGCTGTCAGCGCCGTATTTATCACGGACATACTTGATAACCTCTTCACGGCGATCATCTGAGAAGTCTATATCAATATCAGGAGGTGATACCCGCTCCGGATTAAGGAAGCGTTCGAATATGAGATCGTATTTAAGAGGATTAAGATTAGTTATGCCAAGACAGTATGACACCAGACATCCCGCAGCGGAGCCTCTGCCGGGACCAACAGGTATGCCTTGCTGCTTTGCCCAATTCACGAAATCGGCTGTTATCAGGAAATAATTTGCAAAGCCTGTTTGTTTTATAATATCCAATTCATATTCAAGTCTTTTCTCAGCTTCTTCAGGCATAACATCGGGAAAACGTTTTAGTAATCCTTTACGGGCTTCTTCGGTCAGGAATTCGTCAGCGGTTTGGTCAGGTTTGGGTAAGTTAAACAGTGGAAAATGCGATTCGCCGAGTGTTATTTCAAGATTACATTTATCAGCTATCTCAATAGTGGTTTCAAGAGCTTGCGGATAATCGGCAAATAGTTCAGCCATCTCTTCGGGCGTTTTAAGATAGAATTCTTTACCATTGAAACGGAAGCGGTTCTCTTCGTCTCGTTTGGACTGCGTACCGACACAAAGCAGAACATCATGAACAGGCGCATGTTCTTTTTTTAAGTAGTGAGCATCATTTGTTGCGACGAGTTTTACTCCGGTATGCTCCCCCAACTCCGCCATCAGAGGACGCACTCTGGTTTCTTCCTCTATGCCATGATTAAACGTTTCAATGTAAAAATCTTCACCAAATAATTCTTTATAGAAATCAACTGCTTCTATAGCAAGACTCATGTTACCTGATAGTAAAATTTGAGGAATTTCACCTGAGAGGCAGCCTGTCATGCAAATCAGACCTTCTGAATATTCTGATAGAAGCTCTTTATCTATACGTGGTTTATAGTAGAAACCAGTGAGAAAACCTTCACTGCAAAGTTTAGCAAGATTACGATAACCAACTGAGTTTTTTGCAATCAGCGTCAAATGGTAGCGTTGTTCACCACTTGGACCTGGCCGTTTTTCAAAGCGCGATCCGTTAGCTACATAAAATTCGCAACCAACGAGAGGTTTTATTCCTTTCTTTTTTGCTTCTGTATAGAATTCCAAGGCTCCGTACATATTGCCATGATCGGTCAGGGCAATAGCAGGCGCTCCCTGGTCGATAGCAGTCTGTACAAGCCCTTCAATACGGCAAGCTCCATCGAGCAGGCTGTAGTCGGAATGGTTATGAAGGTGTATGAAGGTCATGTAATAATTTCTCTTAAAGAAAAGAAACAGAAATCAAAGACGATTGCGTCTGTTTCATATTTACAGTTAAACATAATTAATACAACTTTTTAAGGACAACTTCAATTGAGTATTCTCCCGTATGCGGAGCATCCGAATCCGAATCGCTGCTACCATCGGAACATACTCTTGCATAAACTACCTCATAATTGCTAAGTGATTTAGCAATCAAGGGTAGGAGTCCTTTCGTATGCGGTTCCTCATCCTCGGACAGAAGAAAGAAATGTTTATGATCGGGATTCCATCGTGATGGCAGCGTTTTCTTCTTCTCATAAAGATCACGATCTGGCACATAAAGGATTAAATATCCTCCAGATTTTACCACTCGCCACCAATTAGACAGCGCTGTTTCAGGATCGACCATGTGTTCGAGTGTATGTCCTGAATATGCAAAATCAAATTGTGAATCCTTGATCCCTCGCAAGTATTGCGCGTTACCATGTTCAAAATCCCATCCACGACAATTAGCACAAAGCAGATCCCCACCATACCCAATATCAAGACCCTGACCTTTGCAGTATTTATCAAAGAAACCTTGCTGCTCACGTCGTCGATGAGCTTTTGCGGTTTCAAGCTGTGTCTGAGGTCTGCCAAAGATTCGGTATTGAATTCGTTTCATCAGGTAGAATATACATGCTACCGGTGTACTAATGCATTTTGGAGCGTCCGATTTAATCCAGTTGCGCAAAGTCATTGTGATCTTAGCAAGTATGGTTATATATGTGGATGAAGGTCATTAAATTTTCTATCACACATTATGCCAGAATCATCGGTAAAGGTTTGAGTTCTCTTCGCAATGGATCGAGAGCTAAACCCAGTGCCTCAAGAGTTAAAGCCCCTAATAAGTTGCTGTCTCCTTCTTCACCGAACACAACATCAGCTCCACCGACACTTTTATTATATCTGAACAAGGCTATGCCCTTTTTTCTTGTAATCTTCGAACCGTCAGCGAGACGGAATTCCTCCTCAGCAAGTGGTTTTATACCAAGCTTTTTAAGGATTGGAGTGGGTACAACAGAGTAGATTGCTCCTGAATCAATCAGGAATTCAACTTTTTCTGTTTTATCCGGTTTTGAAGGATTACCGACTTCAATTTCAAGAAATGTTAAGCCCATTTTTCATCCCCGATAATATTAAAATCAGACTCATACAATAAGAATCCTTTTACGGTTCCAACCTATGCATCAGCCTCGGAAACAGGATAGTCTCTCGGATGTGCGGCGTTCCACAGATCCAGCCAACAGTTCGCTCAAATCCTAATCCAAAGCCAGAATGAGGGACTGATCCGTAACGCCGCAAATCCAGGTACCACTCGAAGTATTTCTGGGGCAGGTCATGCTCTTTCAGTCGCTTGAGAAGCTCATCCAGATCGTCCTCACGCTGCGAACCGCCAATTAATTCACCATGTCCCTCAGATGCCAGTAGATCGACAGCAAGAGCTTTGCTGTAATCATTCGGATCGCGTTTCATATAGAATGCTTTAATGTCGGCTGGCCAGTGATGAATGAATACCGGTCTGTCGAAGCTTTCACCAAGTATGGTTTCATCTGCTCCACCGAAATCCGTTCCATAAGTGAAGTCAGCACCCTTTTCTTTGAGAATCTCAGCAGCCCTGTCATAGGTTATACGCGGAAACGGTTTCTGAACCTTCTCCAAAACACTCGTGTCGCGCCCTAACACTTTCAACTCTTCAGCACACCGGTCAAGAACTCTCGCAACAACTTCGACAATGAAATCCTCTTCAAGATCCATGCAACCATCCAAATCAAGCCATGCAACCTCCGGCTCCAGCATCCAGAATTCGGTTAAGTGACGGCGGGTCTTTGATTTTTCAGATCTGAAGGTCGGTCCAAAGCAATAGACCTTCCCGAAAGACATAATCGCCGCTTCAGAATATAGTTGACCGGATTGGGCAAGGTAGGCGCTGCCTCCGAAGTACTCCGTCTCGAATAAATCGGAAGTGCCTTCACAAGCGTTAGGCGTGAAAATTGGCGTATCAAGGTTAACAAATCCGCGCGAGTTCAGATATTCACGCATAGCAGCAGCGGTTTCCGCCCTGACTTTTAGAATAGCATGTTGCCGTTTTGATCTTAACCATAAATGACGATGATCGAGCAGGAACTCGATGCCATGCTCTTTGGGCGTAATTGGATAATCTTCAGACTTGCCGACGAGTTTGACGTCTGTAACATGAAGCTCATAGCCACCAGGAGAGCGAGGCTCTTCTGAAACCTTGCCGGTGACGATGAGCGAGCATTCCTGGGTAAGGTTTCCTGAGGTTTCAAATGCTTCTTCGGAGACTTCCTTTTTGGATACTACAGCCTGCATTAATCCTGTGCCGTCGCGCAGTATCAGGAAATGCAGCTTGCCGGATGAGCGTTTGTTGTAAAGCCAACCACGGATTTCTACTTCATCACCGAGGTGATGACTTGCTTCGTTTATGTAGATGTACATTGTTTATTCTGTGATGTTTTTGTCTAATGATGTTTTTGATTTGATCTATCCTATCCATTTAGGATGGCATTATCTGTACCTACTCATGCTAATTTTTTGATAGCGGTTCCGACAGTTTCAAACATAAGTTTTTGAAAATCCATTCCAGGTACACGGCGGGATAAGTATAGCATCTCTATACCAACCACCATTCCATCCTCTGAATAATCTACAATAATTCCCGGCGCTACTTCCTCTGACTCTGCTGTTGGATTCTCACTCAACGTGAAGTACAACGCATCGGCTTCCCTGTCAATTTTTAGTTTCATTCCAAATCCTCTCTTTCCTTCTATCAAAAAATAGATTAATTACAAAAGTGGCTTGCGAGTGGGATTAACAACCACTCGTAGAACTCTTCCATCAAACTCCTTAATACTCGCTAAACGATGTTCGAATGTAGGTTCATAGGGATCGACTTCAACAATATCAGGTCACTCAAGAGTATATTCCAACCATTCAACCTTAATTTCACGTTTTACAATTACTTCAGAAGCATGGTTGGATAAGATATATTTGCTTTCTTTCTTACTCAATCCTCCACCTTCAATTTCCTCGTCATTAACTGCACAGTTGCTTCAAGGGGATCTGCATCTTCAAAGAGAATTCGGTGAACCTGCTCGGCAATGGGCATCTCAACCCCTTCTCGTTTGGCGAGATCGTAAACAGATTCAGTTGTCCTGACACCTTCTGCAACCATCTTCATCTCGGCAAGTATCTCTTTTAACTTTCGTCCTTTGCCGATCTGTTCACCTACGTAACGGTTACGGCTGTGCTTGCTACAGCAGGTTGTAATCAGATCTCCAATACCCGATAAACCTGCAAAAGTCTCCGGACGACCACCAAGTTTGACGCCAAGACGACTAAGCTCTGTTGAGCCTCTTGTAAGCAATGCTCCTTTAACATTATCACCAAATCCAAGCCCATCAGCAATTCCCGCAGCAATTGCGATCACATTCTTCAATGATCCACCCAACTCCGCGCCAATCAGATCATCAGTTGCATACACCCTAAAACGTTCACTCGACATCAGGTTCTGAATGAAATGGGCTGTGTCGATGTTGGTTGAAGCTGCTACGATACTGGTGGGCATTTTCCTTGAGACTTCCTCAGCGTGACTGGGTCCGGTTAGGCAAACAAATCTGTCAAGGAAAAAGCGTTCTTCCCATACTTCAGCCATTACTTCTGACATTCGCTTTAGCGTACCCATCTCTATGCCTTTAATAACAGACACCATTACACAGTTATCAGGTAATCCTTCAGGCAGCTTAGCAAGTGTCTCACGTACAGCATGAGAAGGCACTGCAAAAATGCAGACAGCAACTCCTTCAACAGCATCTCTTATATCCTCAGCTACTTGCAGATTGTCAGGAAACGGAAATCCAGGCAGGAATTCGCGGTTTTCGCGATCCTTCTGCATTTCTTTTACGGCATCAGGTCGAAACTCCCATAGTTTTACAATCCCGACTCCGTCTCTTTCAGCCATGTGCAAAGCTAAAGTAGTACCCCAACTCCCAGCGCCAATTACTGCTATATCCATTACATTACCCTTTATTAACGACTCTGCCAATTGCAAAGGGTTTGTATAAATGCTTTGGGAAATTATTAAACACTTCCTTGGCAAAATCCGGATTAAGTACCGCTACTAATCCCACACCAAGGTTAAATGTTGATCTCATATCGTCTTCCGGAATCTCTCCTGCTTCTCTAAGTAAATTGAATACGGGAGGTTCAATCCAGCTTCC
Organism: bacterium; assembly: GCA_021734165.1. GTDB lineage: Bacteria > Electryoneota > AABM5-125-24 > Hatepunaeales > Hatepunaeaceae > JAIPJL01. The sequence goes on from JAIPJL010000049.1 coordinate 16,625, forward strand.
CCAATCAAATTCAATTTCAAATCCTGAAGGAACAATTCGCGATACATTGCCAGGTAAACCACCTCCGGTTATGTGAGCTAATCCCTTGACGCGATAATTCTGCTTCAATTCTCTGATCTCGTCCAAGTAGCACCGGTGTTCGGCAAGGAGTGCATCTCCAATATTTGTATCCTGTCCAGGGATTAGAGTGCTATAACTATATTCAGTTTGCTCAACAACCTTCCTCGCTAAACTATAACCGTTAGTATGCAATCCGGCAGACGGGAATCCAATCAGAATATCATCATTCTTTATACCCGATCCATTGATATACTCCGATTTTTCCACGACTCCATTAATCGAGATAACAAGATCGTATTCGTTTTGCTGATAAACTCCCGGCATTTCAGCAAGTTCACCACCTGCAAGTTTGACATCCCACCTCTGACCTGATTCGATCATACCCTGGATAAGAGAAGCCGCAATTTCTTCATCAAGATTGCTCATCGCAATATAATCAAGGAAATACAACGGCTCCGCCCCACAGCAGGCAATATCGTTAATTGAATGGTGAAGAATATCCCTACCAATACCATCATGTTTATTAACTGCAATAGCCACAGCAGTTTTTGTACCAGCGCTGTCTATAGATGACACAAGTAAAGGTTCTTTATAGTCTTTGGTTGAAAATGAGAATGCTCCGCCAAAGTGACCAATGCTTGATCCGGCTTTGCCCATCATTTTCTTAATACGGGCAATTAACCTATCGTTCTTTGAAATATTGACGCCTGCCGAACGGTAATCCATTAATAAATGTCCTTTGATTAATGCAAGATTATCCAGATGTGTCAGGCGAGGACGCCTGACGCCACTTTAAAGGGACAAGAGACACTAATGCCACATTTCAATCAATGCGCTTATAGAAGTATAAATGCGCCGGTTTGTTATGCTTTTCTTCACTTATTGTATAAAATCCACTCCCGTCTGTCTCCCAGCATATTCCTTCTCCCTTAGGTTCAGGAATATAGGAGGGAATTACAACAGGAGAATTTTTAAAAACATCCGTAACATTTTCAGTAACTTTTCGATTAAATATATAGACTCTTTCGTAAGTTTTGATAATAACATCTGTTCCGGAAGATAAAATATCCCCTCCGACAACTAAAGTTAAACCTAATTCTCCGGTGAAGTCAGCAATAATGACTTCAGATGTTGACTGAGGATAGGGCAGGCAATAAATCCTGACATTTTCTTCGCGTTTGGTTATAACATATAAATTTAAAGTTATCGAATCCACTAATAAAGTTTCCGCATCCCGATTGCCATCAGGATATTGAAAAGTAATGGTCTCTGCATCTTGAATCAACAATCGAAATGGTGTATCAACCAACTTTAGCTCAGGTTCGGGAAAACGATAAATATATTTTTTACTTCGAACAGCCTTGTTATCGCCAATGTTTGCAATATATATATAGCTCTTTTCCTTTGAAGGTCCCGGAGCAACAGCAATATCTTCCCAGTCTCTCGCTTTGCAGCCATCGATAATCAGCTCACCAAGACTCTTCCCCGCTTTGTCAATAACATAAATCACATTTTTTCCACCGCTATCATTATGGGTGTAAAGAACATCTTTATAAATTCTGCTTTTGGCAAGTCCTGATGCCTCACTTATTTTATCATTTTGAATTATTCCCAAATCGATTCGCTTGCTGAAATTCTGAGACTGTGAATAAAGAAATGAATTAACTACTAAAACAGAACTAATGACCACGACGTTTTTGATTGAGGAAAATTGGTTAAGCAAATTCATCTTATATCTAATCCTCTATAGCTCACAGTTAAAACCTCTTATGATTTAAACACAGACAAGAGTAAAACAGAGAAACCGCCAATGAAGGCGGCTTTCTGGTGCCGAGGGCCGGAATCGAACCGGCACGAGGCAAGCCTCGGCGGATTTTGAGTCCGCTGCGTCTACCAATTTCACCACCCCGGCATACTTGAGATAAACTCAGGTAAGGATGATTCTAAAATACCGTCTTATTTAACTGCTTTTACTCTGTGAAATATTACGCCTCGTAATTAATTGCATTGATGTATAATAAATACAAAAAGCTCCAAACATTGTGATATAATGCGTGAACATTGACTGAATGTTGATTAGTATCTGCTCAGGATTCTGTCCACGGCGCGGATCCAACTTACTAATGATGATCCACAACAGCAAAACCTGAATTAATATATGTAATACGCTCAACACAACCCGCAGTCCGCGTCTGGTTTCACGTTTCATTGATTACTCCTGTTAAATGAATATGTTTTACTTAATTAACGAAACCTTTATGGTCTTTTTTTCAGTCCCGCTGTTCAACTCAACAAAATATATCCCAGCGCTAAGTAAATCAACTTCTAAAGGTATAAATCTTCGTCCCGGACTCATAATACCGTAATTATGCGCCAAAACAAGACGACCATTCAAATTATAAACCTGCAACGAAAATTCAGATTGAGTTGAAATGTCAACCGGAATAATACTCACACCGTTGAATGGATTAGGAAAATTTTGATAGACAGCAAATTCAGCAGGAAATTCAGTCACATCTTCGATAATATTTCCATTCAAAGGCGCACCTACTGCAATTCTAACCATCAATTGCCCGGCATTGAAACCATTCCATCCGCTTTCAGCTCTATAATAGACATTGCGCGTCTCATCGTAATTTGAATTATCCAGACCAATAGAAGGAGCGTCCGGACTATCGGGTAGATATTCCAATACTGTCCAGCAGCTTCTGAATGGTTCTTCAGTTAAAACAACCGGCTGATCTACGCCCGGAAAATGAAAACTGTGAAATCCGCCTTCCTGAGAGGATTCCGTTAAATAGACCTCACCGAAAATATCACCAGGTAACCCAGCATCATCCTCCGCAATGTAAACTTCCATTTCACCCGCAGATGCAGTATAGAAATCAATTTGATAAACTGCAAGCGTATCATTATAGTCATCAAGATCATAACGAACGGCAAAGCGGTTGTCTTCACCTGTAAAAGCCACAACATACTGTCCTTCGGGAACGCCGTCATCGTAGGAGATTAAACTGACATCCGGATCCTCAACTGCATACATTCCTACATAATCAGCAGTTTCACCTTCGAAATGCTCATCATTCTCAATAACGAATCCCGTCAATTGATACTCGTACCAGCCACCGGAGATTACATCATTATCAGCAAATTCCTCTACATCCGGTTCAACAATCGCGTATTCAATCCCATTTCGATAAATAATTATACCATCAAATACATTAAGATCACCTTCATTGACTCCGGTCTCTGGATCTGACCAGGTTAGAACAAGGTCCTCATCCGATCTTCCTAAATGGACATTAGTTGGAGCTGTTGGTGGTACAGTTAAATGAGCAGGAATATGAATCTGCGCAAATTGATTTGGAAACGATACAATTGAAAACATATTCTGGGGCCACCATCCGTTGAAAATAGTGTTTTCATCTTGATCGCGCTGCATAGCAAACAATCCAAGTCCTATGGTATAATCAGGATGATATAAACCTATCTCTTCTGTTCCATGAAATCCGAGAGGTATTGCCATCTCTATTTCAACATATCCATCATCATCGCTAAATTCCAACTCTGGATTATCAAACTCATAATAAGGATCGCGATTGTACGGCTCTCCTGATAACGAACGATATTTCATGTCAGGAGCGCCGTCTATCCAATACCCCCAGTAGTTGCCTTCCGAGCCCGGTCTATCGTAGGTCCAACCGCCGCTGCCATCATCATCAACATAGACACCTACTCCCATACCGTTTGTTAATTCATTAACCGTATAATAACGAAAACCAAGCAGCAGCCTGTCTGTTTCATCATTAAATGCGATCCTTACATCAACCGAACCGGCAGAGTCCGGATCATCATAGCCAAAGATGTCCGAAATATCTCTTAAAACGGAACCGTTCCATTCGTTATCCTGAACATTTCCATCAATTTCAACGGTTTCAAGGCTTGCTTCCAGATCAACCTCCCAAACTAAAAAATCATCATCAAGCCATCCAACAACTTCTTCTGAAAAAGCGCTCTCACCGTTACCAAAATCCGCTGTTATCACATAATAATACCTGTGCTGAGGTAGAACATTATCTTCATCAATAAATAGCGCTGCATCTCCATCAACCGTTCCAGACAAAGTATAAGGACCTCCTGAAAGAAATGATCTGTAAATATTAATGCTTTCCGCATCATCATTATCATCTCTTCCCGGTGATGTTTCGCTTAACCAGGGAGTCAATCCCGTGAATATTGCTTCATCACCAACTGCTGATTTTATTGAAGGAAATCCACGTTGTGGAGCATTAAACCGGTTTTCATTGTATCTGTCCCAACTGATAAATATTCTGTTGCGCTCACCTTGAGTAGCACGAACGTTTTCAGGAGGCGCATCAGCTTCACTTAAAACAAAATTCACATTACCGGTATTGCGATTGCTAATTACATTAATATTTTGATTTATACCGTTTAAATAGCCAGGCTTGTGAGCTATGACATTTACTCTACGCTCTGCATCAACCTCAACACGAAGACCGTAGCTGCCATTCTCATCAGTTACAGTCTGGTAGGGATTATTTTCTATATATATAGTTGCACCTTCAATAGGATGATTATCTTCGTCTCTGACCGTTCCGCTTATTGTACCACCAAGTAATGAAAGTGAAATCATCGACACAATCCCGCCGCGTCCGAATTGACGATTGTGAGTACCCTTACCACCGATAATAATTCTATCGGCATTGTCATCGAGAACGACGCCATTAATTGAGCCGGAAGTCGATAACGTATAGAAAGGCTCGGAATTGAATTTCTCATGCACCAACAGGTCAGGCATTTGATGTTCCAAATCACCCCAGGAAACAGCAGCTATAATACCACCATCCCGGCTTAATGCAATATTGGATACTTCATCACTGAGATCATCACCAATCCATAACGGTTCACCATTGCCGAATGTATCAAAAATTGCGAGTCTGCCTCCGTAATGATCTTCATAAAAATCCAGCGTTCCTGCAGCTATTGTGCTGCCATCTGCGGATATGGCGCATGTTGACACCCAAGAGGAGTTTGCGCCTCTGAAACGATAGCGCCAAATTTCGTTGTAACCATTATCATCCTGCAAATAAACCAGTAAAACACCAGTTAGCGAGCTGATAACGAGAACACTGCCATCGTTTGAGACCGCAATTTCTGATTCCGTATTATAGGTCGGAGCTTCATACAGTACATTACCATTAGTAATATCTAAAACGTAGAAACGATATTTCCCGTTAACGATAACAATATCATCATTACCTGCGATATTGACTCCATACCAGCTATAAGCCTCTCCAGCAGGAACTTCAAATACCCATTCGGGATCATGGTTTGCATTTCTGAAACACCAGACAAGATTGGTTTCATCATTCCTGTCAACACCACAACCGACAACATATTCACCGTTTGTAGAAACCTTGACAGGACCATGGTTGTATCCATTCACTCCGAAGCTAAAAAAAGGTTGACCTTCAGAATCCGGTGTGAATAACCAGATACTGTCCCGCGCTGAATAAGCAATAATACCACCATCTTCAGACATATCGACATAACTGCCGCCGGAGGCGACTTCAAATGAAAAGATCAACTCTCCGTCACCGGCATTGCGCAATTCAAGCCGCTCATCGTTAAGCGTATAACCGATTGCAACATAATCACCTGCTATTGCGACATTATCACTTATGGCATTTTCATCTGTAATCATCCATTCCTGAGATCCCGCGCCATCATCTCTTTTCATCCCAGAAAAGGGTTCACTTTGTATATTGACTTCTACAGATAAACCAGGCTGATCCGTTAAAGTTCTTTTATTGACATATTCTCCCTGTGACATGATTTCATGGTGTCCGAAGAACTCATAATTATTCTCAGCGCCAATCAGCCAGGTTGAGATTAACAGTAATGTCAATACAATTAAAAATGTGTTAATGTTTTTTTTAATCATCGTCCTCTTCTCCTATTGGAAAGTAGCCCTTTGAATCAATCGGAGGATTAAAACCGGGCAGTTTCATAAGTTCCTGAACTTTTTCCATCTCCTTGCGAGACAGTTTCTTGGGAATACAATGCTTCACCGTAACAATTAAATCTCCAATATCTTTACTATTCGCATTTGGTAAACCACGCCCTTCGACAATGATGGTTCCACCTTCGGGAAAACGTGGATGTATTTGAATATATACCGAGCTAAAAACCGTTGGTATGTGTGCTTCACAACCTTCGATATATTTGTCAAGACCTATCAGGCATGTATAATGTAATTCATTATTTATAATCTTGAAATATTTATGTTTTTTAAAGGCGATCGCAATAATAAGATTTCCGGGTTGTTCTTTTGAATTTCTTATATGCCCATCGCCGGTTATAACTAATTTCTGCTCAGGAACGACTCCCTTGGGAAAATTCACAATGACAGAATGCTCCAGTCTGACTATCCCTCTGCCATTGCAAGGTTTACAAATATCGCCATTTCTATTTGATTTACCGCTGCCATTACAAATCAGACAGATCGTATCACGCGGATATCTAACCGTTTTGGTTCCCCCTCTGATTGCATCTTCAATTGTCAGAAACAGCCTGACATTTATATCAGCATTCCCTGTTGCTGTTTGAGTTTGAGCCGGTTCTTCAACAGTAATTTTCGATCCAGAAGCGGTTTTATATGTCGTGTTGAAATTCCAGACGTTATTTGCCGATAGGCTTTGATCGTATTCACGACGACTTTTTTTCCTGCTCAGCACGCGATAGGCAGCCGA
>JAIPJL010000050.1 GCA_021734165.1 bacterium
AGAACTTAATGACAAAGAAGCTGAAGAATATAAGATAAAGTACGGTTTGCCATCTGAGGGTGCAGCCCAGACTATGAGAACAGCAATTCTTATGCGTCCAATTGCTGAGCGAATCTCTGCAGAAATCAGACGGTCAGTGGAATTTTATACACGAGAAACAAGTAGATCTGAACTGCAAAAATTAGTTCTCATCGGCGGTGGATCCAAGATGCAGAATTTACCTGAATTTCTTAGTGAAACTTTAGGAATAAGTGTTATAACAGGCGATCCAATGGATCGAGTAGAAGCAAATCTTCCATTTGAAGATGATTCATTTCTTGTCAAAAAACTAGGTCCTACCCTTCTGCCTGTAATTGCTGTTGCCCTTGACAACGGAAAAGAACTTAATTTAATCCCGGAAGTTCTGCATAAGATAGTCAAGCTTCAGGTTTCACAAAGATATTATGCACCCGCTGCTATTATAATCATTACCATTATTTCATTTATTTACTCAATGAGTCTTAGAAGTTTAAATAATACCCAAGCTGAATATGATGCATTGAAAAAGAAACTTGTCAATTTAGAGACCCACCGTTCTACTTATTTTGCAACAAAGGATAAATATGATCACCTTGTGGCGGATATTAACCAACGTCATGATGATTTCGATCTTATTGCTGAGGATGCTCCTGATATGTCTGAAGCTTTAAGAGCATTATCGCACCTTGTTCCATCAAGTTTTTATCTTGATACTATTAAAACTCGTTTTGTTCCTGATGTTGTTACTAAAGATGAGGAAAAACAACAACGTAAAAAGAAAAAGTCTGATGAGGAACCAGAAGAGGAACTTAAAGTCCTCACTTATGATGAGATCGTTGCAGATTTGATTGGAAAAGAAGCGGAAGAAAAGGATGAAATTATGAGAAGAAAAATTACAGGAAAAGTAATTGACTTCAACGGCATGGTCTATCCTTTAGGACGGCTGACAGAAGTTCAGTTTGCCAATTTTGTCTATTCTATCGAAAGTTCTGGCTGGTTCCGCGATGTTGCTGTTCAGGAGGTTGAGAAGCTTAGTAACGGAAAAGTAAAATTTAAAATTACATGCGGTTTGTGATATGGCAACTATTGATAAATACAACAAAGCCAAAAAACAGTTAGTCCTTAAAGGATTTGTATTGGTCGTCGTAGTGATCGGATGGTTCGTACTGCTATTTAATCCAATATCATCTGATATTCGAAGCTTGAATGCTGCGATTAAATCCGAGGAGGATTCACTTATTGCAGTGGAAAAATACAAAACCCAAGAAGAAGCTCTTCAAAGGAAAATTAAAGACCTGAACATTAGAGTTGAAGAGTGGGATAAAAGTTTTCCACATCGGAAAGAACTTGTATCGCTTGCTAAGGAGTTAATATCATACTTTGCCAGTTATGGTATCGAGTTGATAGATATGCGACCATCACTGTTCGAACTATATGCACTTGAGCATGCAGGTAATACTGTTGCTGGTCAATTCGTGTCAAAACAACTGCTTAATATGACATTACGTGGTAGGTATCTAAACTTAGGCAGAATGTTAGAACGAATTGATCAACTACCATTTAAAGTCACTGTTACAGATGTGGCAATGAATTCAGTACCAAATGAGCGACCTGAGCTTGAAATAAGGCTTGATATGTTTTTATACGTGCATGAATAGGTAAACAATATGCCAGAAAAATCCGCAAAAGAGAAAAAAAGAGAAAAGATAATGCTGGGATTAATCGGAGTCGGAGTAATTGTTTTTCTGATTCTTGATCCCTACTATTTTATCTGGAAAAAACCACCGGTTCCTGAGGAAACGACAAAAGCTCCTGTGGCAACTCAAAAGATCGCTGATATTAAAACGGTGACTAAGAAAAAAAGTACAGAAACCAAAGAAAAAGTATCTAAAGGTCGTTTGAAAATCGAACATGAAAAGATTGATCTGGAAGGATGGCATCGCGATCCGTTCGTTCAAGGACGTCCTGACATTGAAGATGAAGAGCTTATTGCCTCAATGAAACTTGGTATTATTTCTGTTACCGGTAATGACCGAATGGCTTTAATTAATTCACAGGCAGTTCGACCCGGCGATGACATCAAAGGTATGAAAGTGGATCGAATCGAATCCAATTATGTTGTGCTATCAACCGAACAAGGTCGGGATTACATCCTGACTTGGGAGAAATAAACTTTGAAAATATCGTCGAAAATTTTGATTATTATCCTGCTGCCATTGTTATTTGCTGTCGGCATGTACGCTGCCAATGGGCAAATACCGGCAGAATTGCTTCTCAACACAAAGGTTGATGAAGTGGAAGTTCATGATGCTCCCATCGAAGATGTACTTCGATTGTTAGCTGAGCAGATTGAACTTAACCTGCTTATCGGTCCCGATTCAATGGGAACGATCTCTTTACGTTTCGCCGGTGTAACTCTGCGAGAAGCGCTGGATGCCATGCTTCAGGCAAAAGGCTTCCAATACCAGCTTTACGGAAATATCCTGATGGTAAGCAAACCGGACTCTTTAGAGCGCGCCAGAGGATTGGGATTGGAAACTCAACTTTTCAAGCTTAAATACGCTGATGCAACAGATATCAAGGCTACTATCGATACATCCAGGGTGCTTTCCCCATGGGGTTATACGACAATTTCCTTCAAGACAATAAAAACGGACGCTGTTAAGGTTGACTATCTTAAGCCATCAATGTCGCAGAGTACCAGAGAAATGTATAAGCTTGAGGATCCAGTCGCTGTTGGTAAAAAGCCACTTCAAGCAAGATCCGATATTCTAATTGTCACTGATAAACCACCTATCCTAAAACGCGTAGCTGAATTAATAGCTGTTTTAGATCAACCGCACAAACAAGTTGAAATTGAGGTTCATTTTGTCGAAACAATTCTCGGAGATAATAGCCAGCTAGGAATTGACTGGTCTGCTATTTTAAGCGCTGAAGGATCCTATCAAGGCAGAACAAAATGGATTTTAGGTGAAAAAACGGTTTCAGAGATATTAAGCGCAGCCACTGAAACAAGCGAAGCCGTTACCTCGGATGAGATGGGTAAGAATACAGTTGAATTTGGTTCACTATCAGCCAGTCGCTTTAGTACAGTTCTTGACATGATGGTTAAAAATGAAAGCTCTAAGCTGCTCTCGCAACCGCATATTACGACACTTGATAACCAGCCTGCATCAATAAGCGTTGGAATCACTACATGGATTGAGGAACGCACAAGTGGAGGAACCAGCGGCGAAACGCGCATCACTTATCACGAACGCCAAGTACCAATTGAGTTGGTTGTTGTTCCGCACATTCTTCATAAGAACCGTGTTTTACTTGAACTAAGACCACGTGTTGAGGAGATTACGGGCTGGCAGGACGCTGAAGGAGGTTATCAACTCCCGTTGATCTCTACCCGCACTTCCGACAGTCGTGTAGAAGTAGCCGATAACGAAACCGCTGTAATTGGTGGTCTCATTAAAGAAAAGAGGTTTAAGACCGAAAAACGTGTTTGGCTGCTTGGATCATTGCCACTGATCGGACATCTGTTTCGCCATATGGAAGATCAATCAGAAAGAACAGACCTTTCGATCTTTATCACTCCCCATATCATAGATGTCGATTCTCAACGAGAAGGAACAATTCCATCTTTTGATGATGAAGATTCAGGTGAAATTCCTCTTAAAGATGATGAACTGAAGCGAGTTGATAAAAATAGACAGCGCCAGGATGATGATGTATTCGTTATGAATGAATACTTCCCTCTGACTCTCGGTTCAGGGCTAAGCTATAACTGGCGTGAAGTTGAGGGAGAAGAATGGCAGAGTCGTTTCAAAGTTGTAATCGGAATTAATGACGTCACGAGAATCGAGGAAAATATTCCTACAGGAATCCATAAATCTCTGGCATTTTCCGGTTATAGGTGGTCTGATCAGGGGATGTTGAATCTTTACCGGGATTATGTAGGTGGTGATTCGGTATCTTATGAGTCTGCTCGTGTAATCCTTCCAGCTCTTATGAAGAAGGACAAAACCTATGTAAATAGCTTCAAATATCGAAAATGGAATGAAAACGGTCAGTTAAAATCCAGTGGAGAGACCATTCAAGAGCAGAGATTGATTGGAAAGTTCACGGTTTCTACCGGAGCAGGAAAGTTTAAAGATTGTCTTGCCGTAGAAACTATCTCTTTCCCACCAGGAGCCAAAGAGACTGAGAAGCGAAGGAAAATCGTCTGGTACGCTGAAGGCGTCGGACCTGTTAAAGTTGAGAATGATATACCACTCGGCGAAAATGCACTAAGAGGTGGAATGTCAGCTCTATTAGCAAATAGATAAGACTTGAGAGTGCAATGAAACCAGGATACAATAATATGTCTAAAAAATCAATGTGGTACGCATTTCCATTGGCGCTTCTAACTCTGTTTTTTATCCAATGTTCTGAGGAGGGTGATTTTAATCCATCCAATCCTGACGTTCATGTTGTTGTTATCTCAGAACTAACCGCAACTCCAAGCAGATTGCCTGTAGGACAGCAGAAATCTATAATCTCAGGTAGAGTTATTGATCAAAATGCGGAGCCGTTTGTTGGAACACAAGTCTCTTTCTCTGTTCAACATGGCAGCATTGATCCAATCGACACCACGGATGCAAACGGTAGATTCTCGACTGAATACAGCTCACCAAACGAACCGGGAATTGATACTGTAAATGTACAAATACTAGATTATACTTCTCACCTCTACCTTACTATTACAGGCGCTCCAACAGGAATCTCAATAGGCTCAGACAGGTCAACCGGAATGGCTGACGGTATGGACACGATACGTGTTACAGCAGCGCTTGAGGGTTATATTGATGCTATAGTTGGCGTGCCGATTGAATTCACATGCTCCACCGGTAGTTTTGAGGGGCCAAATACAACCTGCAAGAATACCAATGAATATGGACAAGCCAGCGTTCTTCTTACAGCGCCGGCGTCAAATGTTACTCAAATAGCTGAAGTCACAGCATCTATTCTCACTGATACTGAGGAAGATACGAGCGAAACGGACACAAGTGAGACTTCAGGTTTTTCTCCTTTATCCAATCATTCATATAAAAAAGTTTTAGAACAACCCGGAACCTGCCAGACAAACCTATCTGAGAGCCTGCTATTGACTTTCACAGGAGTGGTTATAACCGTCGAGGCAGCGCCTGCAATGATACTCGGTGATGGTGAAGCAACATCCGTGATTAAAGCCTTTGTAAAAGATGTCGGTCGTCAGGCAATTCCAGGTGTAGAAGTGGTATTTACAGCGATGCTTGGTGGAATTCCACTGTCTGCAATAACCAATAATTCAGGTTTAGCGCAAGTCATGCTTACATCTGCAGAGCGACCGGGTGAAAACGATCTTATCATTGCGCGTTATGGCCCGGAGCTAAGTGATTCTGTCTATGTAGAATATGCTGCAATTGTTAGCGACTTAACGCTTGAATCTCAAAAGAATATCATTATCGCTGATGGAATTAGCTCAACTCTGTTAACTGCCACCGTTGTTGGTGGAACAGGCAATCCTGCTGAAAACATCGAAGTTCTTTTCGGATGTGATCGTGGTGAACTTATGTCCGAGAGTGGTTTCACAGATTATAATGGACAGGTAATAGTAGAACTTGTCACATCAAGCAGCGCCTCCGATGAAGTTATGACAGTCTGGGCTGTAGTAGCTGAAGACGCCCCGGTATCTGCTCCTTCAACAGTTCTGATTATACCTGATACAGAAACAAGTAATCTTGTTTCATCCGAGAGATCAGCAAGAAGTCTAACGAAGCAAGATTTGTTACTCCGAAGTTATAAAACACAGGTTGAAAACAATCTTGATTCGGAGTGCACAAGTTTGCTTTTACAACGCGGATCAACAAAGCAAGATTCGTTACTCCATGAAGAGCTTAATAATGGATTTATCTCGGATCCGATTGACAGACGCGCGACGTTGCTCCTTAAAAATGAGTACAATAATAATGATGATGCAATATCAGACACAACCAGGGTTTACGCAAAAGGCGTTCAGTTGCGTGTTTCCACTGAAGATGATTCTCTGATAGCTCGACGCGGATCAAGTACTATCGTGATGGCTTATGTATATGAAACAACATCCCGTAATCCAGTAACTGATGGTACGGTCTATTTCTCGACTCCCTCAGGTCTTGGTACTATACCACACCTCGGTGAACTTGACAACAACGGATATACCGAAGTGTTATTTACCACTCAGGATGAAACAGGTACGGCTACAATTTTAGCACAATTCGGTACATCTCATATTGACAGTGTGGATGTAACGCTGCTGCCTGTGATAGGATCGCTGGAAGCATCACCGGGAAAGCATTCGCTACAGGCAGGCGCAATCGATCAAACACAAATTGATGTCACCGTTAAAGATCCATTAGGATTTCCTTCACCGGATGTGGTAGTTTCTTATGAGACAGATTTTGATCCGAACCATCATTCTCTCAGAACAGATGAGAATGGAGAAGCGCAATTTGCAATCGTTTCACCTTCAGTTGAGATTGACTCTGTAATGATAGTGAAGATCAACGCCGGAGAACTGATTGAAAATGTGTCAATTAACCTCCGTGCGATAACTCGTCGATTGACCGCCACTCCTGACAGCATCTCAGCAGGAAGCACTTCCCCTGTAGAAATCCTTTTTGAAGCATTTGAAAAAACCTCACGACGACCGGTGACAGGCGATACGGTCTGGTTTTCCGGTAGCGGCGGTAACGTACAGCCATCAGCGGTTCTCGACAATTCCGGACGGGCGAGAACAACTTTTGAACCTGACAACCAAACAGGTACTGCCTGGATTTATTCTGTACTTGGTGAACTTACCCCTGATTCTGCGAATATTGAACTTGTCGAAGCATTAGCTTTGATTGACCTTAACGCAGGCAGAGGATCAATACTTGCCAATGGTGTTGATACAACAACTGTTCTTGCGAGTGTTACCAATATTCTGAACGATCCTACACCAGAAGCGTGGATATATTTCGAGGTTGAAAACGATGCAGCGGAGATTGATCCGGCGGTGATACAGGCTGATGATGAAGGACTGGCTGAGGTTATATTATACAGTCCGGCTTTAACCGACGCCAACCAAACAGCCGTTATTCATGCTACAGCGATCTCTGAGCAGGAAGCGTTAGCGTTCCTGAATAACGATCCTACAAGTGTGATTATTCCACCTGCCGAAAAGCAGGGACCGATCAGGCTGGCTCGCTCAACTAAAAAACAGGTTTCAATGAACAGTTACTCTGAGGTAATTAGCATTCCAAGTTTATACACTGCAACCATTGCCCGCAGAGATACCGCTGAAACCAGTCTCAATATTGTAATGAAAGCTGTCACTCTGGCATTGCGCTGCGATCCATCAACAGTTCGCGCAAACGGCAACAATAAAGTAGGCGTTAATGTTCAGTTGAGTGAAACCGAATCAGGAAGAGCAATCGGTAATGCTGAGATTAGATTTGGCGCTAGTATGGGTTCGATTCCAGAATCCGGTACGACCGGTTATGATGGAACCGCAATCGACAGCCTTACAACCGGCGTCGATCCGGGTGAATGCGAAGTAAGAGCTATATATGGTAATGAAATAATTACAACCGCAACCGTTACATTTACTCCAGATCCTAATCAATTGAATGTTATTTTCACACTCGATCCGATTGAAGCTCCAGCAGATGGAGAAAGTGAAGTTGCTCTTCTCGCAAGAGTAGTCAATAACGCAGGTGCTCCGATTGAAGATGTGGACGTCATATTCACTGCTGATGGCGCTATTACAGCTTTGGTTGACGCTGATGAATATAACAATGTAACACATTGGGAAAATACCTTCCGTGTGAATGATCCCGATGAAGTTGAGAGTCTGAAGCTTAGTTTGCTCTATCGCAATGTGGACAGCCAAAACACGCGCATCTCTATAAACCGCAATGTTATTGATAATATAGATATTCCACAAGATGATCTCTGGAGTGAAACTGTATTTGAACTTTCCACTGAGTTTTTAAATGCAGGCGTTAATAGAATTTCCATCAATGGTGGGGATGATGATCGTTTCTCAGTAGCCGGGATCAGATTGGGAATAAACGGCAGTCACATTATTGATGAGAGCGTCAGCGACGAAAATGGTCGTGTTGAAGCTCAGTTTATAACTGATGAAACAGCCGGTTTGTTATCTCTGCGAGCAGCACTTACCGAAAATCCAGATGCTTATGGAACGCGAAGATTACTGATGAATCCGGGCGCTCCCAGTCTTGTATTGATTTCGATGGAGCGCGACACACTGATTGGCAACGGCGTAGAAGATGCTGAACTTCTTGCCATGGTTACGGATGCCAACGGTAATCCAGTTGGTGACGGATACCGTGTTGACTTTTCACTTGATGGTGAAGGTGAAATTGAACCGGCTCAGGTGACTACACTGGCAGACGGTACGGTGTTAACAAGATTTACAACTCCTGTCGTTGAAGATAACGATATTACCTCAACATTGACTGCTCAATGTGAGAATGCTGAAGCACAATGGGAAATATTGGTCAGAGAGCCGGTACTTAGATTGACGCTGCCTGCCGATAGATTGCTTGCTGATGGAAGAAGTCAAATGAACGTGAGAGCAAGACTCGGCACAAATAACGGCGCTCCTGTTATTGGCAGGCGAATAGATTTTACAACCACCAGGGGAGCTATTACCGCAGTCGATATAACTGATAATGAAGGCTATACCGACGCTGTTCTCACTTCAGGAATATCACCTGAAACAGCAACAATCAGAGCTTCATATGGACCGAATGTTACTGTTAGCGCCGATGTCGAATTTGTTCCGGTAGTTAATGCGATTAATTTATCTGCTGAACCTCGGTCTATACTGGGAAGCGGTCAAGACAGCACAATAATCTCCGTAAGGGCTCTAAATGGCATCAATGAAGCCGCTGCAAGCATTCCTATTAGTATTGAAGTTGATCAGGGTGAGCTTTCAAATGACAGGATTATGACAGATAACGATGGCAGGGCTTCTGTTGTACTTTTCGGATTTGCTACTGCTGAGGATGATACGATTGTTGTTATAGCGGCACAAGTAAACGGTGAGCTGGCTGATACACTCGAAGTGCGCGTACGTGGTATTAACATCACTGTGCAATCTGACGCTGATAGTCTCTCCGGTAATGGTGTTTCAACTGCATCTGTTACGGCAAGAGTTACAGAAACAGAATCCGGTGTACCTGTTGAAAACGGGAGAGTCCGATTCTCTTCAAGCCTTGGTTCTATTACAGGAGGAGCAATGCTTTCTGAAGACGGGATAGCCCAAGCCACCTATACCGCTCCTCTTGACGTGGGTAATGCTGTAATCAGAGCATCCTTTGGCGAAGGACTTTACGATGAGACTAATGTTGTTATCGTTGACCGCGCATCTGATATGACGCTTGAGATCGAACCGGCTTCCATTCTTGCAAACGGCGAAAGAACTGCTCAAATAGTCGTATCCGTAACCGATAGATGGGGCGAACCCGCTCCAAGAGAACGCGTCGAACTCAGCTTTGAAGGCGCCGGTAGAGTTACTCCTTTAATGGGTATGACAAACAGTGATGGATTATTCTCTGCGACTGCGACCGGAAATGCATCCTCTCAAGATGGATTATTGATAATTACCGGTTCGGCTCGCAATGATAACATCGTTGCAGTTGATACACTTGCTCTACGCGGCTTAGTAATGACTTTAACCGCTTCCGCATCGCTTATTCCCGGCGATGGAGAATCTACTTCCACTATAACCGCTAACATACGGGAAGTCACCTCCGGACACGCTGTTAGTGATGACACCGTGTGGTTTTCCAGCACAGCAGGCGTTATAGATGCCTACCAGATATTAGATCATACAGGCAGAGCTGTAACCGAGCTGATCAGCGAAAGATATCCCGACATTGCAACGGTAACTGCCACATTTGGCTTGGGACTATCAACCGAAGTGGAAGTAGCGTTTGCAAGCAGATTCAGCTACTTAGATGCAGTATTGGATCACCAGAGCATACTTGCTAACGGTATAGATTCAACAGTTATTACATCAACTTTGCGAGACACGCTCGGCAATCCTGTCAATGATATATATGTTCATTATGAGATTACAAGTGGCGATGGGGAAATATCAGCCGATTCATCAAGAACCGATATAAACGGAACTGCAAGAGTACTTTACTACAGCGCTGCTTCCGTGGATGACGCAGATACAGAGATCAGAGTTTTTGCCGGACTGCTTGAGGATACCCTTAGCGTTGAAACACGAGGCATTACGCTCACCATTAATACAGCAGATGAGAGTCTTCCTGCTAACGGATATGCTACAACCAGTGTAAACGCAACGGTCAGGCAAACAACAAACCGTAATCCCGTCACAAACGGAACTGTATTCTTTAGCGCTAATGCAGGTATGATCGGAGGTTCAGCCCAGCTTAACCAGAACGGGGCAGCAACGGTGACGCTCGTTGCTCCAGAGGATCCGGAAGATGCAACGATTACGGCAAGATATGGCGAAACATTAACTACAGAAACCGGTATTGTATTTGTCAATACTGTAGAATCGTTAGATTTATCTGTTGATAAGAGACAAATCCTCGCTGATGGTCTTGAAACCGTTGAGGTTATTGCGCGAGTGCTTGATGAAGCTGACGATCCTGCTCCGGATATAGCCGTTACATTTACAACAGATGATGGAGGCTCCTTTGATCCCGAAGAAGCAGAAACTGATGAAAATGGATATGCTGTTACAACCTATACCGGTTTTGTCTCGCGCGCAGACTCACTGGTCACAATCGAGGCAAATACAGAAGCTAATGCCGGGGATCAAATAGATGTTACTCTACTCGGAATTACAGCTAACATAACCTCAAGTCGGCAATCGCTTCCCGCTAACGAACATTCAACTGCTACCATTTCTTTACGTGCGTACGAAACAACGTCTCACAATGCCTTAACAGGTCACACAGTAACCTTCAGCGCTGACAGGGGAACAATCGGCAGAACTGCGACACTTGACACATCGGGAATAGGCAGAGTTACATTTACTGCGCCGTCAGAAGTGGGTAATGCCAGGATTAATGCTGTAATAGGCGATACGTTATTAACTACTTTTACTCTTAACTGCACCGAATCGATACCTGAATATGCTGAGATATCAGTCGATCCTGAAATCATCACAGTCACAAACGGTGATGGGGGTCCGACTGCCGAGGTTACAGCGCTTATCACGGATGTTGATCATCAACCCGTTCCTGACGGCAGCGAAATCAGTCTCACATTTACAAGAGATATTGATATTAGTTTTGCTGATGATGAAGATACCATCACAGTCGAAACCGAAAACGGATTCGCCAAGGCAGTAGTCAACAGTGGTGAACAAACAGGCTCTGTCAGTTTTGAAGTTATCTACAATGGCGAATCCATCGGGATTGGCGGTGAACTTCGAATCACTGCTGGGTCTGCACACAGAATTCGTGTTCATGCAGATATTAATACTATCTATCACTCAGGCGAAGGATTAACCTCGTTCCCTGTCAACGCAACAGTTACGGATGAGTTTTCAAATCCGGTTGAGGATTCTACTCTGGTAAGATTCTATATAAATCCTGATGATCTCGCTCAGATTACCGCAGTTGGTTACACCGAAAGCGGAGTCATTTCAACTCCGGTTAATGATTTCCACAGTGGCATCTGGTTGACTTTCAGTGATGAGGATGCGGGAGAGCACGTCTGGATTCATGCAACTGCTAATGATCGTCAGGCTCATGATTCAACAAGAGTCGTTTTACCCGGTTCGGTTCAAGGTGGTGAACCTGCCAGCATGGAGCTTAGTTCTGATGATGAATCCTTAACAGCCGATGCAAATTCTCAAACCACCATTTACGCCCGTATTCTCGATGATGAACAGCAGGCTGTCGCTGATTTAACAGAAGTCACTTTCAGCGCTGTTCATGGCAGCGTCCAGAGCCCACGCAACACAGCCGCCGGTGAAGTCGCCAGTATCTATCGCGCCGGACGAGTGGCAGGCATTGACACTATCACCGTTACTGCAGGTGATATTAGTGATTTCATAACTATAACTCTGACGCCAGGTCTTCCGGCAACCATAGAGCTGACCGCCGAGGACGATCAAATCCGAGCTAATGGGGTGCAATATACAGAGATCAATGCTCTGCTCAGAGATCGCTATGATAATATCGTTGCATCGGGAACCGAGGTTAGTTTTGCGACAGAGCTTGGTGAGATTCAGGAAACCGCAGAAACCAATGAAAACGGCGCCGCCACTGCACGATTAACTTCGGGAGTACAGACCGGAACCACTATTGTCAGCGCAAGGAGCGGTGGCGCCTATGCTCAAACTACTGTCGAATTTGTTTCAGGGGATGCAGACGGTATAGTGCTTTATAGCATAGACAGAGAAGTAATCGGTGTACGCGGATCTGGCTCGCCCGAAACGGCTACATTAATATTTGAAGTGCGCGATGACCGAGGCGTCCCTGTAGATGGAGATCACCGTGTTGAGGTTGAATTTGTAATTGATGGACCCGCTCAGGTCATTGATCCGGATCAATCTTCCGAAGACTCGGTTGCATATCTTGAGCCTGCATCTGACTATACTGATGAGTATGGTAGAGTCGTCGTTAGCTTAAACTCCGGATTCTTTGCCGGAGCGGTGGAAGTAACTGCCAATATCGGTGAATCAATTTCTGGTCAGGCAATCTCTATTGCTATCCATGGCGGACCACCCGATCAGAACCATTTCTCACTGATTAAAAATCGCTGTATTCTGACAGGTATTTACGGAACGCCTGTTGATACAACTACGCTTTGGGTTACTGTAGGAGACCGCTTCTCCAATCCAACAGTACCGGGCACGTCAGTACGTTTTTCATCAACAGGCGGTGTCGTGAGAGGTTCTGCGAGAACCGATTCACTTGGTCGCTGCGCAACACTCCTGACTACTACAAATCCCTGGCCTTTTGATGGACTCGATACCGTAACTGCACAAACCGTTGATTGGAACGATGAGGAAATCATCGCACAAACGATAGTTCTCGTTACAGGTCCGACAATCGTATCGTTTGATACGACAAGCGGATGGCGCATTCCGTTCGGAAGTTACAGAAATTTCGTGATTACTGTTGCTGATACATTCGGTCATCCACTTACTGCTGGAACTTCGATTTTAATTGAAGCTGAAGCTCGCGATGGAAATGGTGACATTGTTGAAGGACTTGTCCTCACCGGCGATGCAACTGAAGAGGAAATTGTACTCGAAGAGTGCGCTCAACGTTCGAGGTTCTTCATCAGAATATTTAACTACATAAACGGTACCAACGGAGCCGATATTACGATCACCGCTACCGTTACTTCACGAAACGGCGACGTGGAAACATCTTTGTCAGGAAGAGCCATCGGACAAATGCTATCTACTGAAAATTCAAGCGTAGTGCTTTCACCTGACGAGATTATCGCAGACGGCGAGGATGAATGTAATGTCCGTATTACTCTCTATGATGTGCTCGGAGTCGCTATACCTGATGTTCCTCCCGACCGTATAAGTATCAATGCTGAGGGAGCCGATCCATTAGTTTCGCCACCTGAAGATGCAACCGATGCAAACGGTAGAACAAGCGGAGTAATAGTTGGACGCGAGATTGGCGAAAGCACGGTTCAGGTGCGCGCTCTCGGTGAGTTAATCGATCAGCAGCCAACACTTACCTACGTTCCGGGACCTCCGGCTCGAATAACAGTAAGGGTGCTGGACAGACAATTGGTCGTTGGTGGTGATACAACATCTGTCATTGTTGACGTAACCGACCAAAGCGGTAACCCAACCGCTGATGGAACAAGTGTAATTTTTGAAACTTCATTCGGATCGTTTACACCAGCTTCAACCGTAACAAGAGATGGTCAGGCTATATCCATCTTCCGCAGCGGGCAAATTGCAGGTGAAGCTTCATTTAATGTTACGGCAAGTCAGGGCGGTGGCGTCGTTGAGGAAGAAGTTACCGGTTTAACATTTCTTGCAGGACCTCCGGCAAACTTCAGTTTCAGTACAGAGACTTACCTCGTTCAAGTCAGGTCGGTAAGTCAGGTGGAAATTGCGGTCGAGGATGAATACGGCAATCCGGTCGCACAGAATACACAGATCGACGTAGCAGTAGATCCTGAGGAAAATGGTTCCGTAGCGCCTGACGCCGTTCAAGTTAACGCCGAAGGTAAAGCAACTGTTGACTTCACTGCAGGCAGCGTTGCTGATGTTGCTGCTCGAATTGTCGCTACTGCCGGTGATGAAAGCGGAACTTCATCTCCATTCAGATTCACTCCAGGCGTTCCTGGACGAATCAGTATTACACTTAATCCGGATGTTGAAGAGATTGAAGTCGGTGAAACGATTGAGATTCTGGCTGCAATCGAAGATTCTTACGGCAATTCGGTTGTTGATACTACCAGAGCAAATTTCTCAACCGATCCGGAAGATATTGGATCACTTTCACCTACGGCTGTAAATACATCGGACGGTGAAGCAAGAAGCCGCCTATCTGGCGTCACACTTGCAAGTGACGTTGAAGTAATTGTCCAAGCTGGTGACATTAGCGCTACTACAATGATCACTTTTACGGTCGGTGAGTTAACAGAAATCAGTGTCATGGCAGAACCAAATCTTGTCCAGTTCGGCAGATCGTCAACATTGACAGCAACAGCAACAGACAGGTTTGGTAATCCGATTGCAGGAGAATTACTTAACTTCACGCTGACAACAAATCCGGGCGGTAATTGCACACTTCAAAATGCTCAACGAAGAACTGCTGAGAACGGTACTGCAACCACAGTCTTCACTGCGAGTGATACAGAAGGATCTGCAATTATTACAGTAAGTTGGGATGAAGATGAAAACGTCGAAGGATCAACCTACATTGACGTTGAAGAAGGTGGCGGCGGCGGATAAGGGTGATGATTCGCCTGTAATGTCGGACATGGAGACAAGTCCGACTAAGAGAGGTGGCTGACAGAAATGTTTGCCACACCTAAATAAAAGAACCACAAAAACAATACAGAGTATCTCATGTCCGGTAAAAACATAATAGGCGTTATTTCATTTGCATTACTGCTGGGTTTCGTTCAACCGACGCTGGCGCTTGATGATATGCAGCGCTGGCTGCCTTATTCACCCGCCCCGACAGGTGAAGTAGGAGGTCAATTCAGTGGTGAATATGAGCAGTTTAAAATAGATGAAGACGATCTGGCAGTCAGACGCATTCTCTTCAGGATGGGCTGGACTCCGGAAAGCTGGATTTCGTTATGGATTGATGCCGGTTTTGCATCGCTTTTCCTTGAAGATGCAGATGCATGTATGCAGGGTGACTTTGGCGGTACTTTCGGATTAGGAGGGAGTTTCGCTTATCCAACCGAGGAAGTTACAGGACTCTCTTTATTTGCCAGCGCGAAAGTATCTATGTTTAATTCAAAGCTCGGCAACGATCTAACCAAGGAAGGTATAGTACGATCTCGTCGCAGTAATTATGAGCAGTGGCAGGGAGTATTTAGCGGTGGCGTCAGTTACCGTAAAGATAAAACTATGGTTTTCGGTGGACCTGTAATAAGGACATTTTCTCTTAAAGAAAAGCGACACATCAAAACAACCGGACCTTCGGAATTTTCTCAGACTAATACCTATCAAAGCGGTATTAAACCCGGTGGAACAATCGCTGTGTTTACGCGAATGAAACATAGACTAAACCTGTGCGCTTCTGTCGAAGTAGGTCAGTCTTCAATGAGATTTACGCTGGCATTTGGACAATGGGGAGCATTATAAAGATTACATTACGCAAAATTCGTTCAATTCAACAACCATTCCGACGATGTAACACGGGTAGCATTCTGCCCGTGTTTTATTTTATGGAAAGCGAGAGAAAGTTTTACCTCTTCAGCAGAGAAAAAGCTGCCAATTACCTTTAAAAATATTCTCAAACTTCGTAAAATTAAGTCTAATCTGGACAATTTACCATTAAATGTTATATATTTACAGATGGAAAAAAAACGGTTAAATATATATACAATCTTAGAAATGTACGTAAAACGAGGATATTGTGACAGATTTAAATAAAATTTTTAATAGCAACAGTGATAATCAGACATCTGATGAAGAACAGGGATTCGACCTTACTCAACTGTTGACTGAGATGATCAACCGTAGCGCCAGCGATCTTCATTTAACCGTAGGGACTCCTCCTCAGATTAGAGTTGATGGTAAACTTGTACCTCTTGATAGACCATCACTCACACCGGAAGATACAAAAGAACTTGCTTACGGCGTGTTAACAGAAGCGCAAAGAGCTAAGTTTGAGACTGATAATGAACTTGATCTTTCATTCGGAATAAAAGGCATCTCGCGTTTTCGCGCAAATGTCTATCGCCAACGGGATTGTGTTGCGCTGGCTCTCAGGCGTATTCCTTTTGAGATTCTCAGTTTTGAGAAACTCGGACTGCCGAAAGTTGTAGAAGAACTTGCTGATAAACCAAATGGACTGGTGTTGGTTACTGGTTCTACCGGTTCAGGAAAATCGACTACCATGGCGGCAATGATCGATAAAATAAACAGGGAGCATCCAAAACACATCCTGACCATCGAGGATCCTATAGAATATGTGCATAATCATAAAAAATCTATTATTAATCAAAGACAACTTCATTCTGATACAAATTCATTCGCTAAAGCCCTTCGAAGTGTGCTAAGACAGGATCCTGATGTTGTACTGATTGGTGAGCTTCGCGACAAAGAAACTATCGAAATTGCCTTAACAGTCGCTGAAACCGGTCACCTGGTTTTTGGCACATTACATACAAATTCGGCAGTTCAGACAATCAATAGAGTAATTGATGTTTTCAATGCTGACCAGCAGGATCAGGTCAGAACACAATTAGCACTTGTTTTACAGGGCGTTATATGCCAGCAGCTTCTGCCGCGAGTTGGCGGTGGTCGTGTGATGTGTTGTGAAATAATGCTCCTAAATACTGCTATCAGATCTTCAATTAGAGAAAGCAAAATACATCAAATGGACAGCCTGATCCAAGTCGGAGGAAAATATGGTATGCAGACCATGAACCAGGCCCTGCTAAAGAAATATAAAGTAGGTCTTATTACCAAAGAAGATGCAATGGTTCACAGTAATGACCAGGGAGACCTTCAAATTCTGATAGACCGTGATTTACGAGGAGGAGGCTTTGGTAAATCAAAGTGAAACTGTAGTTGAAAAACTCAAAGGAAGCATCCTTATCATAGATGATGATCCTACTATCCTCAATATTCTTACGCAAATGTTAAGGAATGAAGGATTTGATATTGATCAATCACTTACAGGTATAGGAGGTCTTGAACTTTATGATAAAAAATTGCATGATCTTGTATTAACAGATCTGCAAATCGGTGATATAACCGGAATAGAAGTTCTTGAACATGTTAAAACGAAAAAAAATTATACCGAAGTTATTATCTTATCCGGGTACGCTTCTACAGAGAGCGCCATTGACGCCATTAAGCTTGGAGCTAGTGATTATCTGACTAAACCGGTGAAGCTCAATGATCTCGTTAAAACTGTTAGAATACATCTTACCGCTGTTAAGCAGAATATAAAAATTGATGAATTAAATAGAGCAGTCGCAGAAGAACGAGACAAACTACGGCAAAGTGTCGCAGAACTTATGCTCCTTAAACGTTTGGCGGAGCGAATGATGTCAGCGCTAAGTTTCGATGAAGGTTATGAATTAATACTTAAAATGTTAGTCGAAGAGATTGGTGCTGATATTGCAATTATTTACGATCTCACAATACAAAATATTCGAGGTAACTCGTCTATTAAACCAACAAGATTTGAAATTGAGCAATTAACATCTGCGATAAACAACCTGGGTAAAAAATATTTAAATATGGATATCGGGTGTCCCATACAGTCACTAATTAGTCGCTTCACAACTTCAGAAGAAGAATCCAAAGATAGATTACTTAGTATAATTGTAGTTCCTTTACACCATCAAGGCAATCCCTTCGGTTTACTGACTGTAGCATCGAGAAATGATGAACATTTCGAACGAAAACTCTCCGACTTTATTACAAAACTCGCTCAAGATGCATCAGATTTTTTATCACGAATAAAACTATCACTTGAGCGTCAGCAATATTATACAGCAGCAATTGTCGAAAATAGCGCTGATGGGATAATCGTTATTAATCCGGTTACAGGTGAAACAATGTTTAATCCTGTCGCTCGTAATATCCTTAAACTTTCTCATGATGAAACGCCCACTCCTGATACTATTTCGGAGAAGCTCGATTATAACTTCCTCGAAGACTGGGATGAGTTAATAGCTCGCGTACGTGGAAAAATACAAAAACCTGTTATAAATGCTGACAGAGAAATTGCAAAACAGGGTGAGAAGTTTTATTATAATTATAGAATATCAGTTCTTCCCAGTAGTGAAGGAGGAGCTGAGAAGCTGTTAATTGTGATCCATGATAACACTAAAGAACGCTCATTCGAGGAGATGAAGAATAGATTGATGTCTAATATTACTCATGAGGTGAGAACGCCAACAGCCGTTGTAAAAGAGTTCACATCATTAATTCTCGATGGTGTTGCAGGTGATCTTAATGATTCGCTGCGACAATATATGCAATTAATCCAATCAAATGTTGAGAGACTTGCGCGACTAATCGACAATTTATTAACTTTGGCTCGTGCTGATTCAGGTGGATTTTCTATTGTTCTACAACCTATATCAATAATTACTATAATAGAAACCGTCATTGCCTCAATGACTGTGAAACTGAATCGCAAAAATATTTCAATCACTCAGGATATACCTCCTGAATTACCATTAGTTTTTGCTGATAAAGATGCTCTCACACAAATATTAACGAATTTGATTGATAATGCTTTTAAATACTCACCTGAAGATACTTCAATAGAAATAAGCGCTATTGAAAAGGGAACTCGTGTGCAGATTTCAGTTGCAGATCAAGGTTTTGGCATTGCTCCTTCAGATCAAAAGAATATCTTCTCTCGTTTCCATCGTCTCGTCGATCAAAACGATCCGCGTTTCCAAGAGGGTGTTGGATTAGGTTTAGCGCTCGTTAAGGATTTTGTTGCCAGGCATGGCGGTGATATCTGGTTTGAAAGCGAAGTAGGAGTTGGTTCTGTATTCCACTTCACAATACAAGTTGCGCAGGAGAATGAAGAGCATAAACCGGCTTAAAGAAAGATTTATACCTGCTCACTAGTTTCTCGAAAACAGAGCAAAATAATAATAATATTACTAACATTAAATTGGAGGGTAAAGATAATCCGTGTCGGATGAAAAAAAGAAAATTCTCGTCGTTGATGATGAACTCGATATGTTGATGGTCATCAAACTTCGACTTGAAGCATCGGGATTCAATGTCGTCACAGCCTCTGACGGACTGGAAGGGCTTAACCTTGCCCGTAAGGAAAATCCTGATCTAATCGTACTTGATATTATGCTGCCAAAGATGAACGGTTATAAAGTGGCACGTTTCCTGAAATTTGATGAGAAATTCAAGCATATTCCCATCATTATGTTGACCGCTCTCTCAAGAGACAAAGATCGGACAACCGGTGTGGAAACCGGCGCCGACGCTTATTTAACAAAACCATTTGAATCAGAACAACTAATCGCGACAGTCAATGGTTTTCTAAGTGGAAAATTTAACAGGTGATCTTGTACATTTAATATGATGACACGCAGAAAAAGACTGGGGGAAATATTAATCGACTCCAGATTAATTACTCAGGAACAGCTTGATCAGGCTTTAAACCGCTCTATGCGCACTCGCAGGCGCGTTGGTGAAGTATTAGTTGAAATGGGTTTTATCACCGATGCCGCTATAAACTCAGCGCTCGGTGGTCAGCTTGGAATACCATTTGTTTCATTAGAGTATTATTCCGTTGATCCGGAAGTTATTACACTTATACCTGAGCAATTTGCACGTCGTAATAAAATTCTTCCATTGTTCCGAGTTCATGATTCTCTTACTCTCGGCATGGCAGATCCGTTAAACCTCGCGGTTATTGATCAGGTTGTTCGGACTACCGGTCTTGAAATTGAGCCGGCAATTTGCAGCGAAAAAGACCTTATTAAAGCTATTGATCATTATTACGGCACCAGCGGTACAATGGATGAAATGATCCAGGTGCTTGATGATGAGACTTTAGATGAAGATGATGTCCCTGATGCAACCGTTCTCACGCAAATGGCTGGTGATGCGCCGATTGTAAAGCTTGTGAATCTAATGATCTCACAGGCGGTAAGAGATCATGCCAGTGATATTCATGTTGAGCCGGATGAAAGTGTATTAAGGGTTCGCTTCCGCATTGATGGTATTCTGAAAGAGGTTTATACTCAACCGCGAAAACTGCAGAATGCGATAATTTCCCGTATCAAAATAATGGCAAATATCAATATTGCGGAGCGTCGTATCCCCCAAGACGGTGGTATTCAAATCAAAATTGATAACCGACCGGTTGATATACGTGTTTCAACATTACCAACCGTTCATGGCGAAAACGTCGTATTGAGAATTTTGGACAAGCTCAACCTGATGATGGGTTTGAACGAGCTAGGTTTTGGTGAACAAGAGCCTATTCTGCGAAAAATCCTCAGTCGTAAAAATGGTATTTTCCTGGTCACCGGTCCGACGAGTTCAGGAAAAACAACTACTTTATATTCTGCTCTTAATGAACTTTCCAAGATGGACGTAAACACGATCACACTTGAATATCCAGTTGAATACAAATTGCCCTTAATCAGGCAGGTTCAGGTCAATGTTAAAGCGGGATTAACATTTGCTTCCGGGCTAAGATCCATCCTGCGTCAGGACCCTAATATTATCATGGTCGGCGAGATTCGTGATGCTGAAACGGCTAAAATCGCTGTTGAATCAGCATTAACCGGTCACCTTGTGATTTCTACACTTCACACGAACGACGCTGCCGGAGCGCTGCCAAGACTGGTTGATATGGGCGTTGAACCATTCCTTGTTGCATCATCTGTGGCAGGCGTAATTGCCCAGCGGCTTGTGAGGAGTATTTGCCCTAACTGCAAGGAAGAATATAACGCCAACGACGCCGAGCTTAAAGTGCTTGGCATGGAAGGTCAGAAAGTCAAACTCTCAAAAGGGAAAGGCTGCCGTTCATGCATTGAAACCGGCTACAAGGGCCGCAGGGGAGTATTTGAAGTATTATACGTAACAGATGATATTCGCGCTCTCGTCACAGAGAAAGCATCTGCGGACAGAATCCGTACTATTGCTGTTAAAAATGGAACTTTATTACTCAGACAGGATGGTATTTCCAAGGCTCTAAAGGGGATTACAACGCTTTCAGAAGTACTTCGCGTTACTGGAGCGACGGATTAAAGAAGTTACGAGTCACGAGTTAAGAGTAGTAAATAGGACAAGTATTCCTGCATCGAAAAAACGCTGATAGGTGGGTCACCTGACAATATCCGAAAAGTATTTGATAAGTCGGGCTTGAGAACAAGCCCGACTACCAAACTTATTTTTAAAGGTAGGACGGACATTACAATCTGTTATGCAAGACACAGATTAATATACACAGAAATCTACACCACACTGCCTGCAAAACGTACCTACCCGCATCCCCCCTGCACTTTCCTGATTTCTTTGCGCGGTGGTGGAGCTTTCCCTTCCTCTTCACCAATGGCTATCAGCTTATCGCGAGCATCACTCCGGAATTGATATGTCGCTCTCGCCTGCCTGTCGGTAAAACGTTCAGGCTTCTTTACATCTGTAAAACTCTTTTCAAACTCGACCATTCCACCTTTCAGCACGTAATTCACCGGATTATCACCAAGCATCTTTGATAACTCAGCAGCTCGCTGGGAAACATCCTGTTCGCTACTGTAAAAGACATTATCCTTGTCTTTATTCTTTAATGCTTCCCGCCATTCGAGGTTTGCAAGCTCGTCAAACGGGATGTTAACAGCAGTCGGCAAGTGTGATTTTTTATATTCATCTGCTGAACGGACGTCGATCAAACGAAGATTCTCATCACGCTCGATAATCCTGAAAGCCAGCTCATCTGCTGTCATGGTTGCTGCTGAAACAGTTTCAGCGCTGAAATTATCCCCTGCAGCTATTGAAATTGCCTGTGATTTTTTATCGGGCATAAATATCAGGATGAAACCGATTATCACAGAAACTGCAATAATCGGGCTGTAACGATTGTTTCGCCAGATCGGAGCTTGAGTCCGAACCTTGTTGACCCGGTTTTCGATTATTGATGTTGCTATAAATGCTCCGATAGCACCGACAATCAGCAGAAAAGCAAATAATCCCTTCGATATTCCAAGCGATTCATAGACCAGCAAGTCACCGAGATAACCGCCCTCGTATATACCCTGGAATAGTGGGTAAGCTTCAGCATAAATAAAAGCTCCGAGCAGTATTCCGCCAATAAAAAAGATTCCATCAATCTTTCCAATTCCCGCTGCACACACACTGGTTCCGGGGCAAAATCCACCGATGATAAATCCCGCTCCCATAATCGCTCCACCGAGGAGCGCAGATTTTAGAAACATCGGATTGATGAAAACCAGATCCAGATTAAGTATTCCAAAGTATGAAAAAATGATTAGTCCGGTCATTGCAGTTACAGCAGCAGTAAAAAATACTCTCAGAACCACAAAATCATATCCGTAAAACAAACCGGCAAGTTTCCGAGTCGAGGAAAAACCTGCCTGCTCAAGCACAAACCCGAAACCGATCCCCAGCACTAAGGCTATGATCAGGTTTAACTCATTACCAATCAATTCAGGAACTAATGGCGTCATAATAATATCTCCTTATTTACCTTTGATTGGCTATAGCCAAAGTTTACGAAAGAAATACGCCAGGATGTATCCAGAACCGAAGATCGCCAGCATCGTCACAAATCCCGCCGTTGACAGCACTGCCATACCGCTTAAAGCCGCGCCGCTGGTGCAACCTCTGCCCAACTGAGAGCCAATCCCGAACAAAGCGCCTCCAATCACAGCAGCGATAAGCCGCGTGCGTGACGAAATATGCAGACCCCGCTCGATCTTGAATCCCAAACGGTTGCTGATAAGCCCTGAAATGAAACCGCCGATCAGCACTCCGAGCACTTCAAACACCAGCCAGCTTTTCATCGGTGAATTATTGTGACCTGCCATGTAAGTACTGTAATAAGGAGTGTTTTCCACATGTGAAGGAGCTACTATATTAACAACGGAAATCATTACGCTCTTGACAGCTCCGCTCGCTCCA
>JAIPJL010000051.1 GCA_021734165.1 bacterium
TTTCAGGGAAGTTGCTGTCGATTCGGTTGCTGTCTATGAGTTTGAAATATACAACACCGGCAGGCGCTATGCTGTTATAGACACGACATGGTTTGAGGGAAGTAATACGGCAGCCTTCAGTTGTCCGCTTGAGCTGCCGCTGATAATCTATCCTGAGGACACCTGCCTTGTGCCGGTTTTGTTCAGTCCTTCAGCCGACACAAGCTATGCTGCTGTTCTAATCATCCCTTACGGCGACAGGCAGGCGCTCCGAGTCTTATTAGACGGCAATGGTTACGTCAATTCCGTTTCTGATGAACCTAACGTCCTGCATGAGTTTGCGTTGTATGAGGCTTACCCCAATCCGTTTAACTCCTCCACTACCATATCTTTCGGGCTCGATAAATCAGCCCCTACGCGGATTGCGCTCTATGATCTTTCGGGACGTGAGATTGTGACGCTTGTCAATAACAAACTTGAGGCAGGGTATTATAATGCTGTCTGGAATGCTGCTGAATTTCCCTCAGGTTTATATATTTGCAGAATGGAAGCGGGAGGGTTTTATCAATCAAGGAAACTTATCCTCGTCAGGTAGAGTTCAGAGTGAGAGACACGTCGTGTTCATGCTTCAGCGTCTGTCCGATAATGGATTTTAATCTGGCGATGATTCGGCAGCACTATCAAATTAGATATAAAAATAGCAAATCCTGTTTGGGTTTTTATCATTGTTTGTTTTTAAGATCAGTAATTCATATCTTATAACAATTTCGAGATTGTTTGCAAATTCGAGTGGTTTGTTTATACATAATGCGTAGTGATAAAAACATTCTAATCATCGGCTGCGGGAAGGTCGGAAGTTTACTGACCAAGGCTTTTCACCATGCCGGTTACATCATCGCAGGAATTGCCGATCCAAGCCCCCTTGACAGCCAATGGCTGACCGACAACAATATCTTTGTTACTGACAAAATCGCTGCTCTGCCTGATGATGCACAATTCATCATTATCTCTGTCGCTGATGATCTTATTAAAACCATAGTTTGTGAAATCGTTGCCAGGAATGGTTTCGGTGAAAGCGCTATTGTGGCTCACACAGCAGGAGCGTTAACCGCAGAAATTCTTGAACCCGTGCGGAGTGTCAATGCGCTGCCACTTGCCTGGCATCCGCTGCAAACATTTACCGGTGACGAAGATCCCGCTATATTGCGCGGAGTTACCTTTGCACTTGACGGAGATCCTGCCGCTGTCCTGCTTGGCAGGAAATTAGCTGCCCAACTGGGTGGTGTTCCCATCGAGATTCCTCCTGAAAAACGAGCTTTGTATCATCTCGCTGCAGTAATGACTTCCGGTATGACCTGCGGTCTCTTCGGTATGGCGGCCAGGTTAATGACCGAAACGGGAATGACTGCTGATCAAGCCGAAAAAGCGCTGATTCCATTACTGATAAGTACTGTTCAGAACATCAATAAAAATCTGAAAACCGCTGTTACAGGACCCCTGCCTCGTGGTGACTTAGAGACAATAAAAACCCACCTTAAAATACTCGAAAAGTATCCTGAGGTGGGTGAAGTATATCGACAACTTAGTTATGAGCTGCTTAAACTGTTGGATGACAAAGATTTGGAAATAAAACTAAAGTCCCTGCTAAAATCTAATCCTTTGTAGATTTCCCAAGATCATAAGCGTTCCAGTCGGCGCTATATATAGATCTCTGATCAAATACTTCTGCTCCCCGTGATGAAGTCCAGATTATTTTGGTTCCAGCTTCATTAAAGCTCGGATAACCGTCATATTCCGGGTTGAAAGTGACTTGCTTCACTTTTGAGCCTTTAAAATCCGTCACAAAGAGTTCGAAATTGTTAAAATTGACGTCTGCTGTTTCTGTGGCCAGGTTATGATTTGAACTGAACACAATTTGATCAACAGATGGATGCATGAAGGGATTGATTGATACTGCCCCAAAATTGGTTAATTGACGTCGTTCGCTTCCATCACTGCGCATAATATAAATCTCGAAATTTGCAATGTTGACACATTTGGTTTCTAACATGCCTTTATAAATCTTTTTTTGATCGCTACTTTTTGGTATAAACGACGAGAAAACAATCCATTTGCCATCCGGTGAATAACAAGGATGACAATCTAGACCAAAGGTATCTGTAAGCTTCTTTACTTCACCACCTTTAATATTCATACTGTAAATATCAACATCACCGTTTCTTAAAGATGAAAAGGCAATCGTGAGCCCATCAGGGGAGATAGTTGCATCACTATTATAACACTGTGTTTCTGTAAGCCGTATTCTATCGACGCCATCCATCCCTATACTGTATAGATCATAATCTCTGAGCTGCCAGAGTTGATGAGGGAGCATAGGCATAGGTCCCGAAATTATTGGATCATATATTTCTGTTGAACTGAAAATGATCTTATTATTTTTCTTTAAAAATACAGGGTCAGAGGCATATCCCAAACCCGATGAGACCATCTGAGGAAGCTTTTGTTTGTCTGTGGGCATTATCCAAATCTGATCGAAGATGTTCTGTTCAGGCATTGATCCCTGTACGCAGAGAAGTTCGCTGTTATAGTTAAGAATACCTTTTTGATATTGGCCTTTTGGTGAAATTTTAGATAAGTTTGAGAGAAAATGTATTTCCTCCGGATATAGGAAAAACATTTGTTCCGTAGTTTCTGTTGTTTGGGCATTTGCTGCCATGACTAAAAACAACGAAAATAGAAAACCTTTTAAAGCGTTCATTTCTTTCCAATCAAATAATGATTTTGTTGACCTTTTTCAAGTTTGTTCCTTGAATGGATTTACGAACTACACCTTCTACAACTCTTTCCATACCACTTAGATCTTTACTAACAATTAGATTTTCAAAAGCGTTATTGAAAACATTAGCTACACTTGAAGCTTTGCCGTCTCCGCATTCAACATACAACTTGCCACCTTCTTTCAAAACAGGTGGAATTGTGTGTATCCATCTTGCATAGAAACTCATACCGTCACCCTCGTCAGTAAGCGCTTGTCGAGGTTCACCGTTGCGAACGTCAGGTGGCAGCGTGTGAATTTCATTTACCGGGATATAGGGCGGATTGCCAAGTACATAATGATAAAGCCCGTTCCATGATGCAGGAAATTCTGTCAATGCATCAGCCTGAATTAGTTTGACCCGATCCTCAACATTCAGATTTCCAGCGTTAAGCTTTATGTACTGAATTGCCGTTTTAGAACTATCTACGAGTGTGACATTTGCATTAGCAATTTCAGCAGCAACCGTTAGTCCGATGACGCCGCAGCCACTGCATAGGTCAAGAATTTCAATTGTATCTTCATGAGGATAATTTTTGTTATAATCAAAAAGCAATTGTTCTATAATAGTTTCTGTTTCAAATCTGGGGATAAAAACACCATCGCCGACCGTAAATTTACGCCCGAAGAATGGCGCCCATCCGACAATATATTGCACAGGTTCACCTGCTTCACGTCTTTGTATAAATTCTATAAATTTGTCATAAACCTGTACAGAAATCGATTCGCCTGCGCTAAGGTATAATTCTGTGCGATCTCTGCCTAATGCCTTCTCAAGCAGCAACTCGGCGTGTCGTCTCGGTCGAATCACATCGGCGTATCGTAGCCTTTGTTCGCCCTCTATGAGAGCGCTGCCGATGGAGCAAGGAATAACATCCATTGAAATCATAGCATTACCTGAAATCAAGCTGAGTCACTATAAGAGTGCATTTTACTCAATATCAATCAATTCCGGCTTTAAATGCTCATTCGCATAATCGATGTGCATCCTGTTATCAAGAAAAAACTGTATAAGATCACCGTCAAGTTCCTGATCCTTTACCATAAAACCAAGGATTTTAAGCACAGCAGACATGGGTTTTGCTGGTTTATATGGTCTATCAGCAGCCGTGAGCGCTTCAAATACATCAGCCAGAGCCATTATACGTGCCTGAAGAGGTATTTGCTCGGCGGTCAAACCGTCCGGATAGCCTTTGCCACTCAATTTTTCGTGATGAGCGCCTGCATAGAAAGGAACATTTCTATATTTTTTGGGGAATGGCACTTTATTAAGCATCTTTTTCGTTACAACCACATGATCCTGAATTATCTCTCTTTCTTCCTTAGTAAGATTTCCTTTTCTAATCTCAAGGTTATACAACTCATTTTCAGTCAGTAAATTCTCAATGCCTTTATGACTTTCTATTGTGATTTCTCTAATCCTTCTCATCCTGTCAATTTTCTCATCCGGTACAAATTCCTGAGTCTCATTGCAGCTTTCAATGAACAGGTAATCATCTAATAACTGCTGTGCGGCAGCATCAGCTTTTTCTGCTTTTTGTTTCAAATCATCATCTTGATCTTCAGACTTTTTCATTACCGCTCGTGCTTCTGCGGCTTTTAGCCTTTCATTTGCAATTGCCAGTTCGAAACGCATACGCACAACTTCCATACGGTCAAAAATTGTCTCTAATTTGGTCTGCTTATCAACAACATACTCAGGTGTTGTGATCTTTCCGGTATCGTGCAACCAAGCCGCCAGCCTGAGTTCGGTAAGCTCATCGTCCGAGAATAAAACATCAGCATAGTGTCCTTCCGTTGTGCTATTTATTCGCTCAGCTATCTTCATGGTCAGATTAGCGACTCGCTCAATATGACCACCTGTATAATGTGATTTTTCATCAATCGCTGTTGCAATGGTCTGAATGAAGGATTCAAACAGTTTCTCCAAATCCTGAATCAACTGTGTATTAGTGAGAGCGACCGCGGCTTGTGACGCCAAAGCTTCTGATAGTTGTTCAAACTCAGGAGCGAAAGGTATTGATTCGTCGCTGATAGGATCTTTTGCATTAATCAACTGCATGACGCCGATTATTGTTCCCTCATGATTTCGCATGGGAAAAACCATCATAGATTTCGTCCGGTATCCGGTTGCTGCATCAAATTTGCGAGGCCCCTGAAAATCAAATCCATCCACTTCATAAACATCCGGGATATTTACCATTTTACCGGAGTTAGCAACAAAAGCGCATACATTTGAGTTATTGGGTTGACCGTCAATTCTCAGGTTCACAGGGGGGAAAAAGTCCTTATTTATAGGTGTACCGGTTGCGCCGCCCATACGTGTATTCATGGATTTGTTTTGTACAATAGTAAACTCGGCGGTTTCATCGTCTTCGTTGATAAGGTACAAAGTTCCTGCATCGCAAATTGTGAAAGCTCGCGCTTCATCGAGTATCATCTCAAGTAGTTCGTCAAGGTTACGGGTCGAGCTTAATGCCACTCCTATACTGGCAAGTTTGTTAATGTGTGAAACCTGTGACTCAGTGTACTCCTTAAGACTGCTCACGATATTATTTAGAAGATCGTTTATCTGTCTGTCAGAAGACAGTTGAATTGAACTCCTCTTTACTTTATCGTTGTTCATATTTTGTCCAAAGGTTCAAAATTTGTTTTTTTCTATCTGTGATTGTACTATCCAAACGCAGATATTACAAGCATATCCTTTATTCCTGCTTCGTTAAGAGCATTTACGCATCCAACCGCTGTTGATCCTGTATGGATTACATCATCTAATAGAATTACGGTTCCGGATAGTTTATCATTTGTTTTCATAACGGGTTTAAACGCTCCCCGCAAATTAGTCATTCTTTCAGAATTGGATAATCTTGACTGAGGTTTTGTATTTTTAATTCGCTTGATAACTTTTGGATACACAGGAAGATTAAGTTCACGCCCAAAACTATTCGCAATTACCAGATTTTGATCATATCCGCGTTCGCGGACTCGTACCGGGTGCAAGGGTACAGGGATTACTGCCTTTAACTGATAGTCAACAACAAGGTTCCCAAAGCATAGAGCAAGTTTTTCACCAATCATTTCCGCTATATCTATCCTTCCATTGAACTTCATTTGTTGAACAAGCATGCGTGTGACGTCATCATATTGAAACGCTACTTTGACAGCTATTTTTTTTAGTGGTTTGAGGTGTTGCCATTGACCTTTCTCGGCGCCAATGAGACTGCTCCAACATTCCGGGCATAACCATCCTCTTCCATTATCAAGATGTTTTTCACATGAAGGGCAATATAAGGGGAAAAGTAGTGAATATACAACATTTCGGAGGTTTTTCGGCAAGGTTTTCATGCGATCTAAGAATGATCACTTCTGAGCTATCGTGACGAGTTCGGCACTGACTTCAAATGGAGGATCTCCACGATTAAGCTCAACGGTTTCCCGCCAGGTTTCATAATCCGGATTTCGCAATTCGATAGTGTGTTTTCCGAAGGGTAATATAATGGGCTTACTTCTCGGCGTTTCACCATAGGATATACCATCAATAAAAATCTCTGCCCAGGGCTTGACGGATTTAATCCTGAAAATTGCAAAGTATTCCCAAAGATCAACATCCAATCTTTCTTTTTTGCCGGGTTTTATAATAACAGATTCCTGTACAGGTGTGGGAAATTGATCGTTAGCAAATACAAGCTGATGTTCACCCGGAGAAAGCTCTATAGCATCCATAAGTGGAGTTTGCCCAAATGTCTTATTATCAATAGTTACTACCGCCCAGGGTTTGGATGTTATCTGTAACGTACCCGGTAGATTCTGATCGGCGATAGCCTCAGTGTTGTTTGTGCTTTTTCTGACAACTGGCTGATTGTTATTTGAAGAAATGCTCTCTTTAAGCATAGTGGCGCTGTCTGTCGGAGGTACTAAAACCGGACTGGTTTCCTGCTTGTTCATAGTATTAGTGCTATACCCTCGTTGGTTTTTGAATAGAGGTGTTAAACGGGGAACAGTCTTATCCAATACCTGATTGGAATCAGGAAGTAACAGCGCTATAATTATAGCAATTAATCCCAATATGCCTCCGGTCCAGACCGGATATCGCTTTTTAAGCGGCGCCGCAATAGGTATTGACGACGATGATCTTACGCCGGAATCAGTTACCTGATTGGGAATATTAAGATATTTTCTTATAGTCTCAGCTTCGAGAGTAATATTCCGTTGATTAGCGAGAGATTTTATATCCTGCATTGCAGCTTCTGCTGTGGAGTATCTTTTAGTAGGTTGCTTTTCTATTAGACGTAAAATTATCTGATCAAATTCGGCTGGAATATCGGGTATAACTACTGATGGATTTTGTGGATGTGCGTTGAGAACCTTCTTCATTATTTCAGAGAAGTTTTCTGCATAAAAAGGTGAAGTTCCGGTTACTGCCTCATAGAATGAAGCTCCGAGTGAAAATAAATCGCTGCGCTGATCTATTGAAGCGCCTGTAACCTGCTCCGGAGGCATATAAGCCGGTGTTCCAACCACAGCGCCTTGTCTCGTTAATTTGGGAGCGTCTTCGATTGCTGCCAGACCAAAGTCTGATATCTTTACTTGCCCTTGTGTGGATACAAGGATATTGTCTGGTTTAATGTCTCGGTGAATTACAGATTTTGAGTGAGCATAACCTAAGCCTTTAAGTACAAAATAGAGCATAACGAGAGCAGGTTGCCAGGGGATATAATTATTATCGCCAATCAGATTGGCTATAGACTGTCCTTCAATAAACTCCAACACCAGCATTGTTTTTTCGGGATCAGCGAAGTACCCGTAGATGGAGACAATGTTATCATGCCTGACCTGAGCGCAAACTTGAGCTTCTCTTTCAAAACGGCTCCTGATATCATCTTCCCTTGCCATCTGAGGATGAAGTTTCTTTATTAAAACCGGTCGATTAAGGCTTTCTTCATAGCCCCGAAAAACCGAGCAAATGGAACTATGTGCCAGTTCTTCATCGATCCGGTATTTATCTATTCTTCTGGGCTCTTCCATTCATTCAACTTATAGTGCAACCAACGCAAGGACACACCCAACATCTCTGCGGTTTTGGTTTTATTATTACCACATTCATCGAGTGTTTTTGTTACGACTTCTTTCTCGTATTCCTTAAGTGTCTTTTTTTTGTGTGTCAATGATTCCGCCTCTGGGATATAAAGATCTTCAACATTAATTATATCGCCTTCAGACAAAATCACTGCCCTTTCTATGGTATTAATCAATTCTCTAACATTACCGGGCCAATGATAATTAGCGAGAGCCTGCATTGCGCGAGGCGAAACGCGTTTTATTGGGATATGATGTTTATTTGCAAATTTGGATAGATTATGTTGTACGAGTAGTGGTATATCACCCACTCGTTCTCTTAATGCCGGAAGATGTATGGTAATTACATTCAACCTGTAATACAGATCCTCCCTAAACTTGCCGATTTCAACTTCAGATTTAAGACTTTTATTGGTTGCTGAAATTATTCTTACGTTAACATGTTTGGACTCTGTATCCCCAACCCTTCTGATTTCACCTTCCTGAATAACGCGCAGCAGCTTGGTTTGAATCGTTGGGCTAATATCGGCTATCTCATCAAGGAAGAAAGTCCCTCCGTTGGCAATTTCAAAGAGTCCCTTTTTATCAGCGATAGCGCCCGTGAATGAACCTTTTTTATGACCGAATAGCTCACTTTCCAGAAGCGATTCAGCAAGATTGCCACAGAATTGAGCCACAAATGGTTTATCTCTTCTTTGTCCGTTGTAATGCAACGCTCGTGCAATTAATTCTTTTCCTGTACCGCTTTCGCCTTCCAATAAAACTGAAATATCGGAATTCATAACCCGTCTTACAAGATTGAATACTTCCTGCATCTTTGGACTGTGACCAACTATTTCTTCAAAACTCCAGGATCGTTCTGCCTCGCTTTGAAGTAAAAGTTTCTCACGATAAAGTTCTCTATAGCTGCGTGCATAGTCAACTGCAATTGCTGCCATACGTCCGAATGTATCGACGAAATTGAGGTTCTCTTCTGTGAAACGCTGCCTGTCGCTGCGGCTGTCCAAGTATATAACACCAATAACTCGCTCCTGAAAGTGCATTGGTGTGCAGATGATAGAGGTTATCTGATGCAAAATAATGCTGCTGGCGTCACCAAAACGAGGATCTGACTGGGCGTCATGGGTCAATACAGGTACACCGGTGGTAAGCACTTGTCTGACAACACTCGACGAAAGATTTACCAGACTCGCAGCGCTCTCGGCAGGTATATTATGTGATGCAACTGAAATAAGTTTTTCGCCTTCACGCAGAAGAATAATCCCACTGTCGGCGTTCATCATCTCAACCGCCAATCGCAGAACCGTGTTAAGAAGCAGTTCAACATCCTCGCGTGTTGAAGTAGATCCTGACTCTATAGTTGTCTTCTTATTAACTTCTGTATCCGGGTTAAAACTATCGTCTTCGGAAATCATACCGTTCCTTGATTCTTCTTAGTTTGGTGGAGGAGGTGGTACTTCTATTGTTTCAGGCTTTGAACGAGACATATTTCCAAATAAATCTATGACCCAAACCTGATAAAAATAATCTCCATAATCCAATTCTTTTTCAATCTGGTGCGTGTTATAAGATGATTCATCAGGAACGACTATTCTTTGATAAACAGTATCTCTTTCCGCATCAGCAGTATATATTCTCAAGAGATAATTAAAAGATTCGATATTAGGCAGTTGGTTGTAAAGGAGATAAGTCCAATCTAACAATGGTGTAGCTGATCCTGAATGGGGATACAGACGCGGCACACCATTTATCACACGCCCTAATAAAGTTTCTGCATGGGTAAAATTCTTAGTTTTATCAAAAGCTTCAAAAGTAAAGAATTTTAAGATGGTATTTCGCAAATCACCTCCGGGAAATTCCTCTGAAGGGATATCAGTCCGCCAAAATAAAGAATCCAAATTGTAGCTAAGTTTGCGACGGATTTCAGGAAAACTGAACACTACACTATCCAAATCCAATATACCGTCCGGATCTCTAACCCAGGCAGTCAACCGGGCGGAGACCTTGGTAATATCGTATCCAGAGCTGTCTTCTATAAGAGTAACTGAATTTACCTTACAACTGTCAATTATAGGAACAGCATCAAGACGAAGGCTGTCAAATTTGGTTTTATAGGGCTCAACGATTACTTCAATACTATCACGGGCATATACTATTTCGGAGTTATCATTACGGTATGCCACTACTTTTAAGGTATCGGCAGGTACCTGATCAAAGAATACTTGACCGCTTTCATCGGTAATTTCAAAGCGCCCAAGCTCACTAATCAGCACAGTCACTCCGGGAATCGGATCTGCATGCCGATCAAGAGGATAAACCTTCAAGCGCAGGTTTCCAATCTCTTCATAATTGGGATTATCAGGGTCGAACGGATTACTGTGATCAGGATCCCATTCGCAGCCGACAAACCAGACTAACACCATAGAATATATTAGATATTTTAAGTACCTAAAAAACAACAACTCTCCGAAGTTGAACATGATTTGTAAAGATATGGAAGGGAAGTGCGTGTGTGCAAATCTTGCATCAGCGAAATTTATAACAACTATTCTTAAAGCGCAAGCAAAATGTTATAAAAACGAGGATATGAGCATATCTTTTATAATGTGTTTGCAAAATTTTGCATTGTAGAAAACAGGCACACAATACACCATTCAAATCAAGATTTCTATTTTATTTGTGGAAGGGAAGGATGAAAGAGGATACCGGATTGAAAGGATATGTTAAATAGTCGACTCTGAAAAAGTCTAATCGACTATTTCAAATATAACTACTATAGGCGTCTATTAATATTTTAAGCGCTTTTCAGATTAGTTTCAGCAAAAATTGAGTCAACTGAAAAGAAGTAAAAAAGAATCTGCAGCAGTTTGCGCAGATTCCGTCCACAACCTGCCAGCAAAGCATTCAACTCATCACCAATAGTGCCATACAGATAATTGCGCTCCATCCGGTGATCATGTTTCAGATGTCCGATTACAGGCTCTATCGCTGACCGACGACGACGCCAGCGTTTCTGTGACCTTGTCAATCATTTTCGCTTTCGGTCAACAATCTGAATCTCCGTTTCGCCACTGTAGTCATGTCCACGATAACCCTGATCGCAATAAGCCGCCTGTGCTTGCAAGCCTGTCAAGCGTTTAACCTGCTCCAGTATTCCTGTCAAAGTGTGACCATCGTAGGGATTGCCATGAAGCGCCTGTATCCCAACCACCCAATTGTCGCGAGAAGTCGTTGCCACGCTGACCTTGCAACCAAACTCGTAACGTTTGTGAGCCTTGCCTTTAGCAATACATTCAACCTCAGGTGCATGTACACTGTAAAGTTTATCCTTGCTGTCTCGTTTCTGTGATAATAGTTTGTCCGCACGCTTAAGAAGAATTGCCAGCTCCCCGTCAGGATTGCAACACTTCCGACGGATATCTCGAACAACGCGTCCCAGTAAGGTCTTCAACTTGTGCGTCTGACCGCGGGCACGTTTCATCTGTCGGGCATGGGCATAGCGAGCCCGAAGCAGTAATGCTATCTTCCCCACACGAACATAACTCTGGCGCAGCTCAATACCGGCTTTGCGTGCTTCCTTGACCAAACGTTGCCGCATTCGCTGGTAGAGTTTAGCATCGGTTGGAAAAGTAATGTTCTTCTCCTGAACGGTCGTATCAACATTAATCTTATCCATATGACGAGATGTCAACTGACCACTCTTCAAGGCAGTGACCAGCGTTTGCTACAACAGAAACTCCATTCCTTCCGTGCCGATACGCTTACGCCAACGTACCAGGCTGCTTGGGTCGAGTGGAAAACGGTGCTGAAAGTATTCGTAACCACAGAAATACTGCCAGTAGGGATTCTCTAACCACATTTCGACAACCGATTCGTCGCTGAGATCATGAATGCGGCTGAGGTATGTCAAACCTACTAAAAGCCGAATGGGCAGTCCGGGACGACCAAAGTCTGGAGTGTATAAAGTGCCGAATTTCTTCTCAAATGCTGTCCAGTCTATCTGTTTGGATAAACGGACTAGTGGATAACGCAGGTCGATCATCTGCTCTAAATGGGAGCGGAATAGATCTGAGGGTGTTTGCTTTTTTTGTGGACGCATATTGCAAGGTTTTTGGTTGCTTTTTTACATTCCCTTGCAATATAAGAATCCTGATTCTTATTTCAAATACTTGTTATTTTTGATCTTCGTTACTTCTTCAGTAACTACTAGTTAGGGTTTGTTAATCAATTGGTTAAGTATAACAATCTTGCGAAACGTAATCTACCAGGTTATGCTTCGCTTAAAACCCGGTAGTAACTCTCAGGATTTTCACCTAATACTTTCGTGAAATGCTATATGTGATTGAAGGTTATTTGGCTCGTTTAAGTTCTTCTGAAAGAAACTGACCTGTATATGACTTCTCAACTTTGATAATATCTTCCGGCGATCCTGTTGCGATCACGTAACCTCCCTCGTCGCCACCCTCAGGTCCGAGGTCGATTATCCAGTCAGCACACTTGATCACGTCGAGGTTGTGCTCGATGATCAGTACCGTATTGCCCTTGTCAACCAGCTTTTGTAAAACAATCAGCAACATTTTTATATCAGCAAAATGCAATCCTGTCGTCGGTTCGTCAAGTATATACAGCGTTCTGCCCGTTGCGATCTTGGAAAGCTCCGTTGCAAGTTTGATACGCTGTGCTTCACCACCCGATAATGTTGTTGCCGGCTGCCCAAGTCGAATATAACCAAGTCCGACATCATTAAGCACATCCAACCGACGAAAGATATTCGGTATATCACGGAAAAACACCAACGCTTCTGATACCGACATGTCAAGGACTTCTGAAATATTTTTTCCCTTGTAGCGAACTTCCAATGTTTCCCTGTTATAGCGGTCGCCTTTGCAAATTTCGCAGGTAACATAAACGTCCGGCAGGAAGTGCATCTCGATCTTGATAATCCCACCACCCTGACAAGCTTCACAGCGTCCACCCCTGACATTGAAGCTGAACCTGCCGGGTTTGTAGCCGCGGATCTTTGCTTCCGGAAGCTGTGAGAATAAATCCCTGATCGGAGCGAAAAGTCCCGTGTAAGTCGCTGGGTTTGAACGTGGCGTCCTGCCGATGGGTGACTGGTTGATATCCACAACCTTGTCGATTAAATGTAATCCTTCGAGTTTAGCATATTGCAGCGGACGAAGACGACTGCGGTAAATGGACTTCGCAAGGGCTGGATATAGCGTTTCAACAAGTAAAGATGACTTTCCCGAACCCGAAACACCCGTGACAACTGTAAAACAGCCAAGTGGGAAATCAACGTCTATTTTCTTAAGATTATTGCCCTCAGCCTGCAATACTTTCAAGAATTTCCCTGACTTAGGTTTACGCCGTTTCTTTGGTAAAGGTATTTCATCTTTTCCTGAAAGATAACGTCCGGTTATAGATTTCTTGTCATCGCGAACATTTTCAGGTTTACCTTGCGAGACTACTTCACCACCTGCTAATCCTGCTCCCGGACCCAGGTCAACTACCCAGTCCGCCGCTTCGATAGTTTCGCGGTCATGTTCAACAACTATCACACTATTGCCAAGGTCACGCAGACGTTTCATGGTTTCAATCAGACGAAGATTATCGCGCTGGTGAAGTCCGATTGACGGCTCGTCAAGTATGTACATCACCCCCACCAGACCACTCCCGATCTGGGTTGCGAGACGAATACGCTGAGCTTCACCTCCTGACAGTGAACCGGCTGCGCGTGAAAGCGTCAGATAACCGAGTCCTACCCTTAAAAGGAATTCAAGTCTTGCGGTAAGCTCTTTCAATATCTGATGAGCGATCTTTAATTCGCGTTCATTAAGCACGAGCTGATCAAAGAATTCCACCGCTGCCGATATAGACAGGTCAGTAAGAGGTACAATACCCTTTCCACCGATGGTTACAGCGCGAGCTTCCATCTTCAACCGTTCACCACTGCATTCCGGACAGTTCACCTCTCCCATGAAGCTCTCTATCCATTCGCGAATCATCTGAGATTGAGTCTGTTTGTATCTCCTCGCAAGATTAGGGATTATTCCTTCCCAGTTATCTTCATGCTCCCACAGCGTTTTCCCGTCGGAGCTCTCATACACAAAGCGAATGGGTTTATCATTGGAACCGTAAAGCAGTAGTTTCTGATGTTCCGGTTTTAATTCATTGAACGGCTTTTTAAGCGAGAACCCGAAAGATGATGCAACCTGCTCAAGTTTCCGCATACTCCAACTTTCCTGCCCTTTTGGAAAGGCTACCATTGCTCCATCGATGAGCGATTTTGTTGGATCCGGAATTACCAGTCTTTCATCTATTTCCAGCTTATACCCAAGTCCCGTGCAAGAAGGACAAGCGCCAAAAGGTGAGTTAAAAGAAAACAAACGCGGGCTGAGTTCCTCGAAGCTGATACCACATTCCGCACAGGCAAAATGTTCACTGAACAGCTCCTCCGAGCCGCCTTCTATTGCCGCAATCACAAGTCCCGATGACTGATGCAGTGCAAGTTCAACCGAATCGGACAGCCTTTCACGCGCTTCAGGCACGATCTTTAACCTGTCAACAACGACTTCGATGTTATGCTTCTGCTTGGGATTGATCTTGACTTTATCTTCGAGTTGATGCAGTTCGCCGTCAATTCTGACTCTTACAAATCCATCTTTAATCAGACCCTTAAACAGCTCTTTATATTCACCCTTCCTGCCTCTTACAA
This sequence comes from bacterium, assembly GCA_021734165.1. GTDB lineage: Bacteria > Electryoneota > AABM5-125-24 > Hatepunaeales > Hatepunaeaceae > JAIPJL01. The sequence continues at coordinate 14,589 of JAIPJL010000051.1, forward strand.
CCGGAGCAAGTATCATCAACTTAGTATCAACCGGTAATTCAAGCAGCCTGTCAACGATCTCCTGTACAGATTGTCGTTCGATTTTCTTACCGCATGATGGACAATGGGGAATGCCAATACGGGCATAGAGCAGCCTAAGGTAATCATAGATTTCCGTAACCGTTCCAACTGTCGAGCGCGGATTTCTGACTCCCGATTTCTGCTCTATTGATATGGCAGGTGAGAGTCCATCGATCTGATCAACATCCGGTTTTTCCATAAGTCCGAGAAACTGCCGTGCGTATGCTGACAATGACTCAACATAACGACGCTGACCTTCCGCATACAGAGTGTCGAACACCAGGGATGACTTTCCAGAACCGGAGATTCCCGTAACCACAACCAGGTTGTTACGCGGAATGTCTATATCAATGTTTTTAAGGTTATGCTCCCGCGCCCCGCGGATGCTGATAATATCTTTTTTTAAAGGATTTTTTTCGCTGTTTGCCATCTCAATCTGTGTGGAAATAATAAACTTTTAAGATACCAAATCAGGATAGCAGGAGTCAAGGATGGAAGAGAAGATAGAGGGTAGATTATCAATGATGTATTGTTGAGAGCTCAGAATTCACGCTTCAACGTGTTTAAACAACCTAAAGGTTGAACACGAAGTGTCTCTCACTCTAAACTATTAAACGTTGAATTCAGTTGCATAAAGCAAAATTATTGCTTTAATTTAAAATATAGTTGTGAGTTTTTAAGTATTTGATTTCATTAAGTATTTGTAAAGATGTTGATTAAATAAGGAGTAAGTTAAAATGCGTAACATTCCCTTTTTACCACTCATTGTTTGCGTAATAATCATCGCAAATATACTGAGTGTTTGCACACACTCCTTATAGAAAAAAATGAGCGAAACGACTAAAAACTGGTGGATTAGATCCTTCGCAGCTCTTTTGGCTGGTATTGGGTTTTATATTATGCTGGGATACTTTGTTGGGATTGATAGGTTTTATGTATGTGCTGTACTCATCCTTGGTGTCACAATCGGTTGGATTCAAGGCAGATACGGACCAAAACCTAGACCCCCTAAGGATACTGGAAAACTAACCAGCATATCTTAACCAATAAGACGTAACCATCTTTGTTGTATTCTGTGTCTGGTGCGACTTAATAACGGCTGTTTACTATGGGGAGTTGACATAGGCGGAGATCATAGAAGATTTCTATCCTGCACCCACGGACAGGCAACCTTCCGGTCATCGACATGAACCCTGAGCAGTGGGGCTTTCTGTGCGTAGCTCTCTCTGGTGGTCGGGCAGCGGATCCTGAACATCCGGTAAAAGTGGGATACTATGATACTCCAGGATGGGCTTATAATGTTGCCATATCTGAAGACGGCTTAATCTATGTAGCCGATTACACCAACGTCGGCATCTACCGCTTCACCGATCCGGCTGGAGTTGATGAAAAATTCAGAATTCAAAATTCAGAATTCAAAATTTATCCCGCCTACCCCAATCCCTTTAACTCAACGACAACAATCACTTTCGGGCTTGATAAATCAACCACTGCGCGGTTAGCGCTTTACGATATGTCAGGACGGCAAGTGAGGACATTGTTCAACGGTTACAGTCAAGCGGGATTTCATTCGGTAAACTTAAACGCGGATGACTTGTCGTCGGGGTTTTATTTAGTAAGACTGGAAACGGCGGGATTTATAACAACAAGGGAAGTAATTCTCTTGAAGTAACCCCCCCTTAGCCCCCCCTGCTGTACAGCGCTCCTGCCGTGTTGATAGGCGGTGGAATCATGGGTGGTCTGTTGTTATTAATGTCCATTTTTATGATCAGCGCTGCTTTTAAGGGAATGGAAGGAGTCGGGAAAGTTATTTTTAATATGTTCATGTCAATCGGTTATTTTGGGGGCGGTACACTTTTCTACTACCATGCATCCCGCGCCCCGCGCTGGTTAATCGATGCGAGAAACCGCAAGGTCAGAGCAGGCAAGATGATGCAAACGCTCGGGTGGAATTTCGTAGCAAAGCTTGCCCAGTCTGATAGAACCTACAAGGTAAAATGGAGTGATGGTTCAACTACCACCGAGACGGAATATGGCGGAACATTGATGACATTGATTATTATGATCACATATTTTGCAATCAATACCATGTTGGTTCCCTTTCGCGCTGCGTTTAACTATTACAGGAACTACATTAAGTACAGCGTATAAGAAATATTTAAGAGACCTTTGAAATATTGCCTTTGAGTGTCATACCTGCGAAGGAGTCTGTCCGATAATAGCAAACTTGGTTGTTCCGTCAGGTCTTGCTGCGACGAAGTCGCAGTGTGACCTGACGGTAAGTGCTGAAATATCAAATGTATATAAACTGGCAGGTCACACGCCTTACGGCGAAAGACCTGCCAGAACGACCATAAAAATCATTATCTGACAGACTCATAAACATACATCTTATACCTGTTTGTAGATACCCTTGAAAGCTCTTTAGTAAATGCAGTTATGATCTTGTAGCGCTGATGTATCAAACCGGTAAAATTCTACTCTAAAATTAAACCGTTAAGTGAGATTCTCCCAAATATCTATCTAATTTTCTGAATTTGTGATATATATCAACCCTCTTTTATTGTATTTACCTTATTTTGACTGTTGAAATCTCGACATCTTTGCTCACATTTAATCTTCTCATATAAACACCTAAGCTCTGCTCTATTAAGCCATCTACATAACGTAGATGGAAATTGATTTACCATGTTCAATAGAATACAGAAAAGAACATTTAATCCATGGTGTAAACATGAAAACGCTCAATAAATATCTAATCTTCCTTCTGACTGCAACTCTTGGAATACACTTCAGCATTGATGTCTTATTCGCCTCAGTGCTTAACGTCCCAGACGATTACGAAACAATATCCGAAGCTATCGATAACGCTGAAGATAATGACACTATCATGGTTGGCGCTGGAGTTTATTACGACCATCTTGGTCAATTCCGCGAACCTGACGGACTTCATATTATTGGTTCACCCGACATGGAGACTATCTGGGACGGGCAGGGAGAGGTTTTTGTCTTAGAACCTATTGGTGTTGAATTTCATATTGAAAACTTCGTTTTCAGGGAATTCCGTGAATTATGTTATAGTGAGGGATCATCCGGTTCAATCAAAAACTGTTACTTCAATAATTCTATGCAAACTGGGATCTCCTTATATCATGCTGATGAAGGTGTAAGGATTGAAAAGTGTTTTTTTCAGCAAGGATTGCGATATGGTGTTAACCCTAATGGATATAATGTTATTATCAGAGATTGCGTATTTATGAGCTCCTATGGCATTTATCAAGCAGGTACTCCCGGATTAATTGAAAATAATTTGTTTCTCGGGAATAGTAGGGGTTTATATGTCGTACGTTACGAAGAAGATATTGATGAATTTGATGTGCCTGATGCCAGGAATAACATCTTTATTGGTTGTAATTGGGCTGTTTATCTCTATGGTTGGGGTGAAGGTATGCAACCGGTGGAGTCGGCAGCGCGGCACTTCATGCGTTTTCAATATAACCTGATGTGGGATAATGAGATCAATATTTGGACATTAATAGAGTGGCCCAATGAGGACAATGACTTTCAGAACTACTGGATTTACGGTGAATCCAGACCCTACCCCGGTACGGGTTTAGTTTACCGCGATCCAATGTTTGTTGATGTTGATAATGAAGATTTTCACCTGCGAGTCGGTTCACCATGCATAGACGCCGGAGATCCGGAAAGTACGGATGATCCCGATGGAACCCGCGCTGACATCGGTCCCTTCTATTTCGACCAAAGGGAATATGAGAGCATAAGTATTCCACTTGAACGCGGCTGGAACCTGATCTCATCTCATGTCAATCCTGTAGCTCGCAATATACAGGTTCTCTTCAATGATCTTCGTACTCGAGGATCACTGAGTGTTGTAAAGGATGATTCCGGTCGTTTTTACCTGCCGGAGTTCGACTATAACAGCATTCCTTATTGGGATTTCCATAAAGGTTATGCAGTCAAGGTAAATGAAGCCGATACACTCACCATCAGGGGAGAGCCTGTTGCGCCAGATACGCCAATACCGCTCGCACGAGGTTGGAACACGGTTGCTTATTTCCCTGAGGAGGAGGTTGAGGCGCTTGAAGCGCTGGTCAATATTCGGAATGTTCTAATTTTCGCCAAGGATTGCAACGGAAACTTCTGTTATCCTTTGTATGAGTTCAATAGCATGCCACCCTTAAGAAGAAACTTCGGTTATCAGATCAACGTCTCCCGCAATATTGAACTGATTTGGAACGTGCCTGACGACGGCAGGTAATTGCAGATAAAACTATATACTTATTCAAAGTGACGCTCGTCACTCTTAACACGCCACTCGCTACTCGTAACTCGTAACTATAAATCTACATTCAAAAATCTCTGTGATCTCTGTGTGCTCTGTGGTTAAAAATACCGTCACACATCGTCACACGCTCTAACCCTTACCCACATTGGCTTTCCGGTGAATGTGTGACGATGTGACGCAAATTTTACATACACTTGGCGGCAATATACAACATTTCATTTAAAAAGTCAATCCTTTTCTGAGAAATTTTCACGCCACATCTAAAACAAAATTCCTATTAAACAAATCAGGAAAGCATAATGCACCCCTGTGTGTTTAGGAAAAGCTTAAAGCGAGAAAACATACCAGAAATCAAGCATCGGTTTGAAGCTGAAATTCATACCTGTCTTTCCTCCTAACGGCAAACCGAGCTTCGGTCTGACAAACATGCCTGGTTTTGGTTTATAGCAACCACCAAGCGTTAATGTATAACGCGTTTTATCCGAATCCACTTTTGCAGTTCCGTTTTCTTCCTTTTCACTCTGGAAATATGGAGTTACAGATGCAAATCCCATAAACTTGGGATTAAAGTTATAATCGTATTTGATGATTATTTTGAGTTCATTACCGGCTTTATCTTTATCCTCATTTTCACCGTTGATCCAGTAATTGGCTTTCAGATGACCTCTTGATTTACCAAACCACTTCGTTGAGAGAATAGCGCCAAGGGCAAAGTCAGTAGATCCGTCACCAAGTCCTTTGTCCTTATCACCGGTAGGAAACCGTAATGCTCCGGTGAGCGTCAGTCCATGCTTGTCCTTTGCCCAGGGAATAACCGCATAACGTGTCTTCAAATACATATCGCTTATGCCCGACTCACTTGTTTCCGTAGCTCCATCATCCGAATTAATAAACAAAATCGGGATATGCAGATGCGCTTCCCATTGATCGGTTATAGCATAACCGAACATGGTCTCAAAACCCCACTTGGATGAGCTGGTTCCGGATGGTAAATCCTTCCACTCTTCGCTGGCGGTATCCCACTTTTTCGTGAAGTTCATGTAATACCATTCAGCCATACAAATCATGGAACCTTTTTTCATCGTCTTGGCTCCACGCCAAAGTATCTGCGCATCTGCTGGAATGCTGATCACCAGTAAGAAGGCAATCAATGTTAAAACAATTAAACTGCGTTTCATTTTACTCCTCTTGATTTGAGTTGATTCTTAAATGATCTTTAATCAGAGACCTCAAGCAGATTTCTGATTTCTATGTGTAGTTTTATAAACTCATTTGTTAAACGATCACGTTTTCTTGGTAGCGTTACTTCAATGTCATTGATTATTCTGCCTGGCTCAGGCGCCATAACGATTATTCTATCAGCAAGAACTATGGCTTCATCAATGTTATGAGTAACAAACAGAATGGTCTTCTTTTTCTTCTTCCAGACTTCAAGTAGTACATTTTGAAGTTTCTGTCTGGTCTTTTCGTCGAGCGCTCCGAATGGTTCGTCCATCAGCAGGATTTCCGGATCATAAGCAAGCGCTCTTGCTATAGCTATCCTTTGTTGCATGCCACCCGAAAGCTCGTAAGGTTTAGAATTCGCTACACCTTCAAGACCAACCATTTTCAATAGTTCCTTTACGCGAGCCTCCCTCTCTGATTTATCAACTCCCTTCAGTTCAAGTGGAAATTCAATATTCCCTTGTACACTGAACCAGGGAAATAGTGATAACTGCTGAAAAACAAGCGTACAGTCTCTGTTTAGATTCTCTACCAGCTTATCATCTAACAGTACCTGCCCGGTTGACATAGGTGTGAGCCCAGCAATTAGGCGCAGTAAAGTTGTTTTTCCGCAGCCTGTAGAACCAATAATGCAAATGAATTCTCCAGAGCGTGCTCCAACATTGATATCTCTAAGAGCCTCAATCTCACGTCCGTCTTCACCATTGAAAACCTTGCCAAGTCCTTTAAGTGTCAACTTGTTCATGTTCAGCGCTCCAGTGATTGCCAGCGCGAAACACGCAGCGATATAAACTCCAAACCCTTGTTGAGCACCAGACCAATCAATCCGATCATCACCATGCAGGCAACCAGTATCTGCATTTCAGCAAGCTCATAAGAATACATAATCAGGTAACCTATGCCGGAATCCGAACCAGGCAACATTTCCGCGGCAATAATGACCATCCAACTGATACCCAGTCCTACACGCAGTCCTGTTACGATAGCCGGTAATGAGGCAGGAAGGATTACTTTATGGAATATCTGCCGCTTTGAAGCGCCGAGCATCTGTGCTGTTTCAATCCAGAGTGAACGTACTCCATTAACACCATAAATTGTGTTTAAGAGAATCGGGAAAAGACCTCCCCAGAAAATGATAAAGACCATCCCAATCTGAACTGAATCAAGTATTGTATCCGTGTATCTAATACCAAATAATTGGGGTAATCGAGTTGTTCCAAAGAATGCCATTGCAAATGGGATCCAGGCGATTGGACAAAGCGGGCGAAACATCTCGACGAGAGGATTCACCAAACGATGAATAGTTGGAGATGTCCCCATCCATAATCCCAACGGAACACAGAAAATTACTGCGATAGAAAATCCGATTATCACTCTGAACAGTGATACAGCGGTGTTCCACGCTAGCGAACCTGTGCCTATCAGCTCACTGAATGGTTGTATAATTACGTAGAGAACAGCTTCAACACGCGGCACTAACGCAGGATTATTCGTCTTGATCGCCCATAATTCCCAGATTAGAATAAACAACACAGGCAGCAGGAAACTCTGCCATGATTTCAACAGTTTGCTCATAAATAGTTACCGCTTAGCCCTTCTCTTTGCTACGTTTGCACGAGCTTCTTTAATTAATGACAAGTCAAGTAGTGTATTGTGGATTTCTGCATTTGTTTTACCACTTAGACTACCCTTTATATGACCCAGATCATCCATCGTGTGTGCCCAAACATAAGTGCCATTCAACCAGACATCTGATGGCTCGGTCAGATATCCTGATGTTGGAATTGATTTTTCCTCGACGGTAATTGAAGTTCCAATCCATTCAGAGGCTGATACTACTGCTATTTTCTGATCCGAGTTAATGTAATCTGTTGCTATTACTATCAATTCGAGGAATTTGATCAATTCCTTGCGTTTATCTTTAATTACATTATCCATCGCTCCGATCACACAACAGGGATGATCCTTCCAGAGACCCGGTGGTAGATCGTTCAAGTCGGCAATACAAGTACCAATGCCTTTATCCTCAGCAATAGCGCAGAACGGATTATTGCAGACATAAGCATCAATGATCTTATTCTGAAGCCCTGGATTAAGGTTGCCAGCGCCTTTCATATTGATCAGCATAATTTTAGCTTCAGTATCCTTAGCGTCATAAGTGTAGGCAACGCCTTCTTCGCGTAATGCGCCTTCAAAGATGAGCAAGGCTATGGCTTTGGGTTCCTTGAAACCGACTTTCAAAGGTTCCTTGCGATCTTTGCAGAACTTCACAAACTCACTCCAGTTCCTCGATTTTATGTCAGAACCAACTACAAGCATATCACCTTTGCTGTGCAGCGGTGATATAATCTTCATGAGAGTGCCCTTATCAACAAAGAACGCAACCGCTGCGAGACCTCCAAATCCAACATCGAAGATCCCTTGTGCCATATCTGTGGGCATCTTTGAACCACCTCCAGCTTTGTAAAGCTCTAATTCACAAACGAGGTTTTCACCATCATACATTTCGTAGAGCGTCTTTGGTCTGATCTCCTTGAGATATAATCCGTAGTCCTTCTTAAACATATCACCATTCAAAGCGGCAACATAGAGCGCTGTGTGGTGATCATGACCTACATGACCTATCTTGAGTACCGGAGGCGCTGCCTGAGAGTGTGGTATCACTATCAGGCAGATCAACCCAAGAAGGATCATAAGAGCAAACTTGCAATTTTGCATTGTCTTGACCTCTTGTTTCATTGCTGAATAGATATTAGAGTCTATTCAGCAGTGATTTAATGATATTCTTAACACCGAAGATCAACTGAATTAATAACACACAGAATGATGAATTCACTCAATGAATTATTTATTCAAACGAAATTTAGAAAGGGTAAATGGATTGGATGAAATGTGAGTTGTGGATTGTCAGTTAATGCGGTTACTACAGCCCCATTGCACCAAACCGAAACCCTTTCGGCTATATCCGTGCCTCTCAGTCCGAGAGGATATTTCAGCGGATCAACGACGGTGCATGAGATTGTCCTGCATTTGTTTAACTGTTTATCAGTAGATTTACTGCTTGTTCAACTATTCACAAGTTAAACTACTATTAATGTATAGTCAATACTTGGAATGTTTACACAGCAAAAAAGTATAATAAAATTCATTTTTAGT
>JAIPJL010000052.1 GCA_021734165.1 bacterium
TTTCAGGGAAGTTGCTGTCGATTCGGTTGCTGTCTATGAGTTTGAAATATACAACACCGGCAGGCGCTATGCTGTTATAGACACGACATGGTTTGAGGGAAGTAATACGGCAGCCTTCAGTTGTCCGCTTGAGCTGCCGTTGATAATCTATCCTGAGCACACCTGTCTTGTGCCTGTTTTGTTCAGTCCTTCAGCCGACCCGAGCTACGCTGCTGTTCTAATTATCCCTTACGGCGACAGGCAGGCGCTCCGAGTCTTATTAGACGGCAACGGTTACGTCAATTCCGTTTCTGACGAGCCGAACGTCTTGTATGAGTTTGCTTTGTATGAAGCTTATCCCAGCCCCTTTAACTCGACAACCACCATATCGTTCGGGCTTGATAAATCGGCCCCTACGCGGATAGCAGTCCACGATCTGTCGGGAAGGGAAGTAATGACGCTGTTTGAGGGATTCGGACAGGCAGGTTTTCATTCGGTGAACCTGAACGCCGGTGATCTCGCATCAGGCTTATACTTCGTTCAACTTAAAGCATCAGATCAGACGCTCACCCGGAAGATCATGTTAATCAGGTAGATCTAACAAAATATTTGTGTTTCTTTAGCTCTCTCCGGCAAGCAAACTTTCGTATCTTTTTAATAATCGAAAATACTTTACGCTGCAGTCGAATGTTTTTGGATTGTAAAGTGTTTAATTGTTAAAGGGTCATCAAAGTACAGCTTCAACGAGGAGTAATTTTTTGAAATCACGTTTTCTTTTAGCACTGCTAACAACTTTCTTTGCAGTTCAAACCGTTATATCACAGCCTGGCAAGAATCTCAATTCATTTGAAGGATACGTTACCGGTCGTGTTATTGACAAGTCGTTCGAAATTCCTATGGAATATGCCAATGCCATTTTATACAGCAGCATGGACAGTACAGCCATTGCAGGGGATGCAACTGATAAAAATGGTGAATTTATAATCTTAGTTTCCCGCCCGGGAAAGTTTTATATTGACGTTACTTTCATCGGCTATGAGTCGAAAATTATAGACGATATAAGTCTTGGTCGAGGTATTAACGATGTTAATTTAGGTGATGTAAGCCTTAACGCTCATAGTATTGTGCTTGATGATGCCTCGGTTTCCGTTGAGCAGTACAGCGTCGAATATAAGATCGACAAGAAGATAATTAACGTCGCCAAACAGTCAACCACAATTTCAGGCTCTGCCGTTGACGTGCTCGAAGCTTCGCCCTCGGTATCTGTCGATATTGATGGTAACGTCAGTATGCGAGGCAGCGATAATTTCACGGTACTCGTTGACGGTCGTCCCTCTCTGATGGATGCCGCCGATGTCCTTGAGCAGATTCCTGCCAGTACGATAGACAACATTGAGATTATTACCAATCCATCCGCTAAGTACGATCCTGAAGGCATTGCAGGTATTATCAATATTATTCTGAAGAAGAACAAGCTGGAAGGAATCAGCGGTTCGGTCAACGCCAACGGTGGATTAGACGATCAGTATGGCGGTGATGTGCTGGTGAGCTACCGTAATCACCGTTATAATGTTACCTTAGGATTGGATTACAACCAACGTAATCATCCGGGAGATATTACTGAAAGAACCAGGACCTACTATCCCGATACCACACTATATTTAAACTCCACCGGAACGATGTCACACGGTGGCGAGCGATACGGTGTTCGAGGCGCTTTTGATTATACTTTGACGGATAAAGATGCTGTGAGTCTTGGCTTTAGATACGGCGGTGGGAGTCATGAGCATGACAGCAAACAGATTTTTCAACAATGGACTGTACCCGGCGCAGATACTTCAACCTATACAAGTATCGGCGTTTCGGATCATGGCAGAAATTTCCTGTCATTTAACGGTAATTGGTCTCATGACTTCGAGCAAAAGGATCACCGCATTATCACCCAATTCGATTTTGGCAGACGAGGTGGTGATGAAGAGACGAAAGATGAATTAACTGACGTGAACGGTCAGATCACAGATGGAAAAATTTCCACGGAAGGCGGACCTGGCAGTCGGTGGCGGGTTAATGTTGATTATACAAAACCACTCGGAGATGATTATAAATTTGAATCAGGCTGGCAGAGTCAATTTAGACGCTCCACAGAAGAAACCGAGCTGTATCAGTACAATACAATAACTCAACAGTATGAACCGCAAACAGTGTATTTTACTTCTACGATTAGTAACGAGGACATACACGCACTGTACGCTACATACTCTGGAGAGTACAAAAAGATAGGTTTTCAGGGAGGTCTGCGTGGTGAATATAACTATCGTATAATTAAAAACGACAAGGCCAACAGTGAATTTTCTTTAGACCAGTGGGATATCTTTCCATCAGCGCATCTCTCCTACAACATATCCGAAAAAAATCAGTTGATGACGAGCTATTCACGTCGGATAGACCGACCGCGTGGCTGGTATTTGGAGCCGTTTGAAACCTGGAGGAATGCATACAGTGTCCGCAAGGGAAATCCTGGTTTGAAACCTGAATATATCGATTCTTATGAACTGGGATTCAAAAGAGGTTTATCCCGTAACTACTTTGTCGTAGATGCTTTTTATCGCAAGACCAATAACAAAATTGAGCGAATCCAAAGTATTCATCCAGATTCGGCAAATGTTACATTAGAAACTTATGAAAACGTGGGAACCGATCACTCCTACGGAACGGAATTTACTGCTAACTACGGTATCACCAAATGGTGGAGCATGCGCGCGGTTTACGATGTTTTCCAGTATGAGGTTGAAGGAATTTACGGCGGAGAGGATTTCTCAAACAGCAGTTACAACTGGGAACTTAAGCTGAACAGTGATTTAGCGCTTAGTAAAAAACTTAAAGTACAGGTTACCGGTAACTATGAAAGCCCGACAGTTACTTCACAGGGTAGAACTGAAGGCAGATATTCCTCCAGATTTGCAGTCAAATATGAGATAATTCCTAAAACATTTTCTGCGACATTGCAAGTCAGAGATCCTTTCGGATCATCCAACCGCGAATCAACAACTGATACAGATACAATATACAAGTATAGTTTGCGCGAAAGAGAACCGCAGATGTTTACGCTCAATCTGAATTACATATTTAATAATTATAAGCCGGAAAGGTCAAGGGGTGGTGATGGTGGTGATTATGAGGGGGAGGAGGAGTTTTAAAACCGGTGTAATGAGTAGCGTCAGGCGAGGACGCCTGACGGCACTCATTATAGATTAATCTACCTAACTCATTTCCTTATTACAATACCATTCATAAGCTTTTCTATAGTTGATTTCACCCACTTCACCCCGACGATAAATAGCGCCTAACACTCCCTGATAATAAGCATCTCCAGTAGAAGCGTTTAAAATAATAGAATCAAGATTAGTTACCTCAGAACAAAAGGCAATAACTGCTTTTGAACAAATAATTCCTAATATGAATATTAGTCTAACTATCATCATATATTTCTCTTGTTTTCTGTGATTTGTCCTTAACTTTATGGAATTATAATTTACGATGTTTCACTTCCTTTCAGCTAATTTCCACAAACCGCAAGGTTTTACGTTTTTCAGTCGTGCTACGGGCTCCAGGCGGGGATGACCTTTCGGGTAGCGAAGTAAAGCTTTCAGTTCCCTTCGCAAAGCCGCCTCCCGCCAGCTTATAAACAAATAATCAATATCATTATCCAGCATCCAGTCTGCTAACTGATTTATATCATTAAAAATAGGGAGTGCAACAAATTTATGACCAAGTAAATATGGAGCATGAGGTTTGCGTGCGGTCATAGTTCCTTTAGGAAGATTATTAAAAGATTCATCTTTCACTACATCAAGTATTTCAAGTGGAACAATTTTCATTTCAGCAACGAGATAATTCATGCGCGATGGAGCGCCCCATAATATCAGAATTAATGCAAATAAATAAATAATTTTAGAATTAATATTAATTCGTTTTAAGTATTTAATTACGAATGGTGATGTGAAAAACAAGCAACTGAAAATCAGGTATATAGGTAAAAGAGGCATTGAAAAACGTTCACTGTAGAAAACCATACTTATAACACAATAAATTGCAATTCCTGTTACGATTAACCAATTAATGCGGGCAGAGATAGTCTTTCTGAATATAAATAATATAATTCCGAATACAACAGTTAATCCAACAATACAACACAAAAGATTTTTCATATCCAATAGGAAATGTTTAATTAAATTAATTCCTGTCATTTTGAAAAAACTCCAGCCATTTAATTGAATTATATTTATAATTGAAGATGCTGAAGAACTTGAATCCGAATACCAGAATTGATCCCATGATTCTATTTTATCTTTTGATAATTCATAAGCGACATTTTGAAAGTTAAAATTACAAAATGGATCGCCGGTTTGAGAGTATAGAAATAAACACCACGGCAGAACGACAATTAGTAAACCTATAAATGTTAATATTAACTTTCTTAAATAGTCTTTCCTATTTATACCATTTTTATAATAAGCAGCCCATATTAAGCCTGTTATCACAAGCGCGATGCCGTTATATCTTGTTAAGCAGGCAAATCCCGAAAGAAAGCCAACTGTCAGAGCTTTACTGCGGAAATTACTTACTATCACGAGGTAAAATATCAGGCACAGCATGAAAAAAGGCATATCTGTGCCCGTTCTGAAGCTATACCTTGCGAACGTACAATTTGTTACCAGAGCTAATACAATCCATACAGCCCAGAGAGGATTAAAATACTTCTTAAATAAGAGAAAAGTTAATACAAGAATTACAACTGAGGATGAGAGCGCCAGTATGCGCGCTGCGAGAAAAGAGTCCTTTAAAACAATAAGAAATGGAACCAGCATTAAAGGATATCCAGGACCCTTAAACCTGTAATGTTCGGTATTTATCCTGCCTTTCAGTAACTCTTCAGCGGCAGGCGCCTGATCCCAGTAAAAATCCGATTCGACGCCCCAGTCACCAATCAGGTGATACCTGAAGGAATTATAACTGATAAAGACAATAAAAACCGCTGTAATCAGCAGAGCAATTATTGCAGAAATTAGTAAAAATTTTTGTTGACCAACATCCGTTTCTTTGAACTGCACTTTACCCCCTTTAGTAACAATTAATCAGATCAAATCTCTAACGTGTGTTTATTAAAATACTAACAATTCAATTAAACTAATTATCTTCCTAATATTATTTAAGGAATTAATTATCATCTATTGTCTTAATAAGTAATTTTCTACTCCTTTCACTGCGATCAGTGAGAAGTAATTCCCGAAGCAGTTGCCAGTCCTCAGAATTATATTTCGACGAGGATAGTGATAAATTTCGCGTTATTATAACGTAACCATCGTGTTTTTCACAGCTTAGTAGAAATTTCCCAATATCATTATCAATCTTTCTTTCTTCCGGTGAATATACAATTTCAAGCCCATCCGTTTCAATCCTAAGAGATATTTTCTGGCTTATTAGTCCAGCCAAGATAACAGGAGATTCACGCTGCTCTATAGCAAGATCGACATCAGATGGCAGTTTGTCATATAATCCACCTTTGGGATCACTTACCATTATCTGATATCTTCCATAATCATCCTCATCACCAACCGGGGCATTGAATTCAAATCCGATCCCCAGTTCAAAACGATTGAATTTCACAGGATTATAATCAACTATTTCAGCATCTGCAATCACACCTGAAATAACCTTCTTGAGGTAACTGCTTGCTTCATTACCGATCCCTTCCATATCACCAAACGGATTAAGCCAGTTTGAGACTTTATAGAAACCTGTTCCTTTCCATTGTTCCTTTGCGTTGTCGTATTTAATGTTCAAATTTAATTCGAGGTTGCTGAGAGTTCCTTCTCCTTTCCATTTGACTTCGGGATCATCACCGCTGCCGGGAAACCAGATCGTTCGACCGAAGATCGGTTCAAGACCGTTGTAAATAGTACTCGAAACAGGATCATAATACGCTTCGACGCCATCAGCATGACTGACCCAGATTGCAAATCCATCCATCCTGCTTAGACACGCAGGACCTCCGTTTATATCACCGTAACCTTTTCCTCGATATATTGGGAAAACCATAAAACCAGCTTCTTCGAACAACGCCTCGGCAAGAATGGCACGGTCAAGTCTATGCCCGTAACCGGTTTCATACGTCCTGTTTGCATTGCGAGGTTTCCACAGCCAATAACTTTCAGGATAATTAATATATCTTGTTGAAGTATCGACAAATTTGGCGATTCGTTCGGCTTTTTCACTTGTAGTCCAAGCGCCGTCAAGTAATTCATTCAGACTGTCTTTTAAAGCCTCGTTTAGTGTTAATTCTGCTTCATACGCCTTTTTTATTTCATTCCCTAGTTTATCCCAGTCTTCCCAGGTTGACCAGGTAACATGCGTCGAATATTCTGCAGGATCAATTGTATGAGGCACTGGTAATGCCGGTATATTATTCATTTCATACTCAAACAACTTCTTTCCGGATTCTAAAGTTGATAACCTTTTCGCTTTTAATTTCCCTGTAGGAAATATGTTCGGTTTAATATCATTTGGAATAATCAAGCTGAAAATGGATTTAAGAACAGGATCATCTTTAGCAAAAATCCAAATTCCCTCAGCGCCATTTTGTATTGGTTTTTTATCTTCAATAATGTAAGCTGTCTCAAGAACACATGGCAGTTCAATACCGTCATGCATTAGTACCATCTCCCGCATATTGTTGTAATCATAAGCATTACTCAAAGCAAATGGCAGCGTTTCGACAATAGCAGTGTTGTCGGAGTTAATACATTCCTCTCCCCTCCAGGTCATCAATGCAGTGACCGTAAAGTTCTGAATTGATGCATCGAATGGGATTCTTAAATCAGCATAATGCCCTCGTCCCTTATCAGTTTTTATTAGAACAATTTCATGTACGAAAAATTTTAGGCGACCATCTGCAAAGATATCCACGCGGCAATTATTGCGCAAAATTACTGCATCTTCCTTATCCAAGTCATAGACCTGTGAGGCGGCATTAAGCATTGCTTTAATTTCTCTGTAATCCTTAATTAACTCGACTGCCTGAAGTGGTGTAAAGGTTACAATTAACCATGCTATTAAAAGCGCAAATATTCGCGATTGCCTATTCATTTTTCACCTCCTTTCTCAACACGGAAAACAGTATAGGCGTAGTCCATTGCTCCGTTAATTGCATCTCTGAAACCTTTATAGCCATCCGGCGGTATCTGTCTTCGTCTGATTTCAATTTTTTGATCTATCCGGAGGAGGTTTTTCTTCATTTCAAAACCGGCATCGAAATAGGCATAGGTTTCATCGACAGTTTTGCATTCATCAGGTTCAACTATATTTAATCCTTTCGGCAGCTTTATGCTTTCTTCACCTTCGAGAAGCTGTGTGTAGTACAGGAAAAGATCGCCTTTTCTTTCATCTTCCCATTCGTAATCACCAGGTCTGAGCAATAATCTGTTGTGCATAACTAACTGCATCATGGGGCTTTTGAATTCGAGTCCGTCACCAACCGGTAAAGCATATTCGGGGATATGATAACTAATCTCCCACCACATATTTTGATTGAAGTCCAATACGTCGCCATGTTTAAAACTGACTATCTCTATTCTTTCACTGACCGGTTTAAGAACACCGACAAGATAGTTCTGTTGATTGGATGGTTTATTTCCTGTAAACATCCTGCGAAGCCTTGAATCCATTGCGCCAGCGCCACGCATTTTCAGAACACCAATCAAGTTTCCCCTATCATTAATTTCAACCGTGCTGGTCACATATAGTGGAGATTCTTCGGGGGGACTGTAAGCTATTCGGCTCAGGTCTTCCCCGTCCGGTGTTCCGACCACATAATGCTGTTCGGTTTCAAGTTTTGACCAGATATCGTGATTGAACGGCGCCCAGGTTGGATCGTACATTACGAATCGACCGTCCGACTTCTTAAGCGCCACAACGCTGTGATTGAACTGATCAGCAGGGAGGTCTTCGATTCGGCTTCCTGCCATAGTCATCGCAGCATAGGAATCCATATCAGCAGCGCGCATCATAACTACCAGCATCGAGGCAATGTCCTTACACACACCGCTGCGCTGTTTGAAAACCATCTCGCCCGAATGTAGAGTAAAACCCTCGCCTTTACCCATAGTCTGACCGCTGTAGCGGATATTCTGAGCCACCCAGTGGAGCAGCGCCGCAGCCTTTTGCTCTTCTGAACCTTTAGTTACTCCTGCTTCTTTGAATATCTCCAGAACTTTTGTTTTAATCGCGGGAGTTACCTGAAACTGGTTCTCATTTATTTCGTAGAACCAGCGGCTTTTAGCCTCCCAGTTTTCCGCAGAACTCATCACAACCTTGGCAATTATATCGGTGGAGCCGGGGCTGTAGCGTTCCCTTTTATAAGCTGGAATATCAAAGTCCCACCAGGCATATATCGTGCTGTCGGTTGTGTAGCTCGTACTGCTGTATAATGTGCCGTTATAAATTTGTGAATGCAGTCGCTTGGATTTGGGGAACATTAGCACATATTTTTTTTCGATAACCGGAACAGAAGATTCAAAATGGACAATGTCGAAATACTCACCCGGCATGGGTGGGATGTAGTTTTCATCTGGGGGAGGATCATCATTTAACAGGGCATAGGTGAAACCTTTCCTGAACGATTTGACTTCGATTCCATCATTAACCCTAAGTCGAGGTAACTGAAGTGATTTTAGCCTGTTATTCCAGTAAATAGCTCCCTGAGGCGCAGGAATATCAATGATTTCACTGATATTAACAGGGATTCGCACGCTGTCGCGGATGATGTTCACTTCATCGACTCTAACCCAACTGCTCTGTGGATCATAGCCCCAGGTCAGGACTGACATATTTTTGCAGCCTTTTTCGTTTAATATCTTGTAAAGGACGTAATCATCAACCTCAGTGACGCCGTTTTCCTTGACGCGATTAACTGCGAGATCATAAACAATTAAATGATCAGTGTCTTCGTATTTCTCAGCGTCTCCGGCGTCAGCGATTCGACTAAAGACTGTTGGAGGAGATTTGTCGCCGGGAGGTAATTTTTTATTATCTGCCTTTTGTGCAGATAAATTAGTTGTCAGCCCAACACAAATAATTAACAAACAAATGCTGAGAAAACTATGTCGGTGAAGTTTCAAATGATCCTCCAATGTAAAATCTAATTATGATCGCTTTTTCGTTTCTGTGAAATCATTTTGTAAAGACGTTCACTGAAACCACCTTCTTTTAGAAGTGCATCTGCTTGAACCGAGAGCTGTCTATCAAGCAGGCTGCCCGTCACTCCAATCAATACTAAAACAGCGTTTGCAGCTATTTCAGATGAATGGATGAAATGGACCTTATGGACGATATTGACTTATCATTAAATCCATTTTTACTGTGTCCATCTCATTTATAATAATCTATCTGTCTTTCTACGCTGCCGTTTCTACCTGTTTTACTCTCACCGCTGGCGCCTGACCAGTACGATCTTCACCAAAGTAAATTGTCTGATGTGGGAATGGTATTTCTATGCCCTCCGCATCAAAGCGCTTCTTAAAGCGCAGTTTCATTTCGCGCGATACCACCCACTGGCTGCCAGGTAAAACCTTGGCAAGTACACGATAGACTACAGCCGAATCACCCAGATCTTCTATTGCAAATACCTGCGGAGGTTCAGGAAAATGTTCAACCCATGTCTCTTCCTGCGCCATAGATTCAACCACATCCTTCATAACCCTAACAACTTCATCGGGATCCTCACGATATGCTATGCCGATTTTCAAATCAACCCTCGACCAACCAAGCGTCATGTTAGTAACGGTATCGATCTGCCCGTGCGGGATAATATGCACGTTACCGGCGACGTCTCGCAACGTGAGAGTACGCAGAGTAATATTTTCAACTGCTCCCGCTTTACCTGAAGCGCTGACCACATCTCCGACCCGCACCTGGTTTTCAAATAACAGGAAAAATCCGCTGAGTATATCTTTGATCAGCGACTGCGCGCCAAAACCGACAGCAAGACCTACTACGCCAGCCGCTGCGAGAATCGGACCGAGATTGATGCCAAGTTCCGACATGACCAGCGTACCTGCTAATCCAGTCAGCGTTACATTTACTACGCTACGCATAACGGATATGATTGTGTTGACCCGCTTCTCATCGACGTGCTTGGATATAGCAGCGCGTTTGATGATCTTCTGCAGAGTAAATCTGATCAACCACCAGGTTATCAGCGCAAGCAGTATGATGATTACTACTCTCCCTGCTGCAGGTAGGTTTTTTGGAATTTCTGTGTTAATGTAATCAACGATGTTCATTTAATGCCTCTCATTTTTATAATTACTTTCAGACAATATAATATGTCGATTAATCGATATGTGCAAGAAACTCGACTTCTGATCGGAATTGTAGTTAATATTGAGATATAAATACTTGTAAAAAATCTTATTTTCTTTTATTTATTGTAACATAATGTTATATAATAAGTTATTTAATGTATTTGCTGTTCATCCAGCCTTGAGTTGGAGACTGTCAGGATTGTGGCATCCTAAAGAATCAACAAGTCATTTTCACTTGATATGATAAAATTATATGCTATATTAACGTCAACGATTGGAATGAAAACATAAATGATTTAACTCCTGAATGATGAAATGTTGTTAAGAAATTTAAGTTAAACATTCTATTAGTTTTACGGTAAAGATAGATGTTTTCACTCTTGCGAAATGGATTCAGAATTTTTAAAACAGAGCTAAGGTAATCAGATGGGTATTGATGTATTCTTTATAGCGGTTGTTATACTAATCGGATTTGCTATTTTCGATCTGATGGTTGGAGTCAGCAACGATGCTGTTAACTTTCTGAACTCATCCATAGGATCCAGGGTTGCACCCCGTTACATAATTATGATTGTTGCCAGCTTGGGAATTATAGTTGGTGTTAGCTTCTCCAGCGGTATGATGGAAGTTGCCCGAAAGGGGATTTTCAATCCCCAATTCTTTACTATGCCGGAATTGATGGTAGTCTTTCTCGCAGTGATGCTCACCGATATTGTTCTACTTGACGTATTCAATACTTATGGACTTCCAACTTCGACCACGGTCTCTATAGTTTTCGAGTTACTCGGAGGAGCGGTTGCAGTATCAATAATGAAAATCGTGCAGGCTGAGGGATCTCTGATTGCTTTGGCTCAATATATAAACACCAGCAAAGCGATGATGATAATTTTCGGGATCCTGCTCTCGGTGGTTGTCGCTTTTGCGTTCGGCGCCATAGTAATGTTCTTCAGCAGGATAATATTTACGTTCGATTATAAAAACAGATTAAAACGATACGGCGCTTTGTGGGGCGGAATGGCTCTATCGCTGATTACATATTTCATCTTGGTTAAGGGCGCAAAAGGCGCTACTTTCATTACACCTGAAACGGCAGAATGGATCAATGAAAATGCTTTCGAGATGATGTTTTATATCTTTGCAATATCTGCAATTCTGCTTCAAATCTTACTATTATTTAAGTTTAATATCCTCAAGCCAATCGTCTTAATCGGCACCTTCGCGCTGGCAATGGCATTTGCAGCAAACGACTTAGTGAACTTCATTGGTGTACCTATGGCGGGATTTCATGCCTATAATTATGCTATGGCAAGCGATACTCCTTTAATTGTCACCATGGGCGCTTTGGGACAGAAAGTTCCTACCGAATCATTTATGCTCATTATTGCCGGTTTGATAATGGTTCTAACCCTTTGGTTTTCCAAAAAAGCCCGATCAGTTACCGATACAGAAATCAATCTGGGTCAGCAATCGGAAGAAGAAGAAAAATACGAATCCGGTTTCCTTTCTCGTGGAATCGTAAGGATGGTTATAGGCATTTTCGGATTCGTTAAATATTTCGTACCGACGCCTATAAGAAGGTGGACAGCCGGAAGATTAGACACCAGCAAGTACAAAGCAGAGCTTGATTCAGGTCAATACCCATCATTTGACCTGCTGCGAGCTTCAGTCAATATGATGGTAGCAAGCGCTGTGATTTCCTATGCAACCTCACAGAAGCTGCCGTTATCCACAACTTACGTAACATTCATGGTGGCGATGGGAACTTCATTTGCTGATCTTGCATGGGGTAGAGAGAGCGCTGTTTACAGGATTACCGGTGTTCTAACGGTGATTGGAGGTTGGTTCCTGACAGCTCTTGCAGCGTTCACCGTTTCGGGTTTGGTTGCGACTGTAATTTTCTTCACCAAAGGAATAGGCGTAATTATTATAGTTATTATTATCCCGCTGATTATATGGAAAAACCGTTCGATACATACAGAGATATCAAAGGAGAAAGAGAGTGACAAAATCTTCAATCTGAAGAAGGTTTCAGATGTTGGAGCCACAATTTCAACTACTTTCGAACATATGGCAATGCTTCTTCATGAAATACGCGAATCACTGGATATTACAATGATTGCTCTCTTCAACCAAAATGAGAATTCATTGAAACAAGAAAGAAAAAATATAAAACGGATTCAACGCTGGGTGAACATTATAATTGCCAATGTGTTTAAATCAATGCGATTATTACACAAAGAGGATGCGAAAATATCCTATATGTACGGGCAGACCATCAGGCGCCTGCAAAAACTTGCAGACGGTTACCGCGATATAATCAATAGATCCTACACTCATGTCAGCAATCAACACAAAGGCTTGCTTGACATACAAATAAAGGACTTGAATGAAGTTAAAGAGATATTAGATACAATCCTGTTTGATGCTGAAACAGCTTTAAACAACCACGACTTTACTAAATATGAAAAAGTTTTTGAGAATACCGCAAAATTACGAAAACTGGCTGAATCTATTAATGAGCATCAGATCGAGCGTATCCAAACCAGAGAATCAAAAACTCGTTTAACAATTCTATACTATGCATTAGTTGGAAATGCAATGATGCTGTCCAAGCAAAACGTTAAACTGATTGAAATATTCTCTGAGATTTCAAAAGGAATGGAGCAAGCAAAAAAATCAAAGATGAAAGAACAAGAAACATTCTCGGATACAGTTTAACCTTTTATGAAGAAATCTCAACATTATAACGAAATGTTTACCGTCAGGTTACTCTTCGTTTGAAACCTGACAGTTATACATATTGTGCGGAAATGTATTTGAGTAACTTCTAAATTTTCAAACCTTCCGGAAATGCATCAGATTGAATAAACTTCGTTACATTTTTCAAAACAGAAACCTGACATTATTATGGCTTGGTCAGATGGCGTCGCAGAGTGGTGATTCCATCTATCAGATCGGCATAATGTGGCTCGTGCTTGAACTGACCGGTTCTGAATCTACTACCGGACTCGTGGCAATGGCAGCCTATTTACCGGCTGTTGTGTTATCTCTGCTTGCGGGAGTCGTGGTTGACAGGTTCAACAGACGCAGGATCATGCTCAGCGCTGATGCATTTCGCTTTGCAGTCGTTTTGTTGCTGCCGATTATTCATTTAACCGGAAGACTCACGCCATTAGCGCTCGGAATTAATGCTTTCGCTCTGGCAATAGCAGCGACCTTTTTCAATCCGGCACGGGATTCATTTATACCGGAGATAATTCCGAAACGGGATTTGATGCGAGCAAATTCGTTGATCCAGTCCTCTTGGCAGTTTTCGCTATTGCTCGGTCCGGCGCTTGCAGGAGTATTGCTTCATTACATCGGCAATATTCATCTTTTCACAGTTGATTCATTTGCCTATCTCTTCTCATTTTTTCTGATATTTCTCATCAGGCAGGAATCTCAACTAAAATCAGCTTCTGACAAAGCGCCTGATGTTACGAGTATCGGTTCAAATTTAAATCTGTACAGGCACGGATATACTGAGATAATTGATGGATTGAGCTGGACGGTTAAGCATCCTGTCATATTGCCTCTTTTACTGATCACAATAGCTGATAATATTTTCATCATGGGACCTGCCATTGTCGGTACGCCTGTCATGGTAAAGATCGAACTTGGACTGGGAGCCTCATCGTATGCGCTCATTATGGCGAGTTATGCAGTTGGAATGCTGCTTGGAACGGCGGGGCTATTGGCTTTCGGGGGTAAATTCAAGAAAGGGCAGGTACTGCTTGTGGGGATGATGCTCGACGGAATTACCTTTGTTCCAATGTATTTTGTTAATTCAATTGAAGCTCTATCGGTTGTTACTATAGTTCACTCGTTGGCTATTCCTATGCTGACGGTCAGCAGAGCTTCGCTTATTCAGTCATTAGTACCAAGTCATATAACGGGACGAATATTCGCTTTGGTCAATTTCGCCGTAGTCGGAATGTCAGCGCTTTCAGCCGGAGCAAGTGGATTTGCGCTTGGGCTGTGGGGAGCGCGTGTTGTTTTTCTATTCATCGGAATTGGAGGAACAATCTGCGGGATACTGGGCTGGATCTTTGCTGTGAAGTTAAGAGATCAGGTATGAGGAGGATGAGAATGTTCTGTCAATTACGAATAATAGTTACGAGTTGTATATTAAGCCGAAAGTTAAGAGTACAGCCTTCAGGTTGCAGAAAACATGCTGAAGCATCTTACCGATAGTAGCTTTTTATGATCGATCCGGCAGGTCTTGTCCGCAGTACAGCGGATATGACCTTCAAGTTTATATACATCTGTTATTACTATACTTGCCGTCAGGTCACAATGCAACTTCGTCGCATCAAGACCTGACGGAACAGCCGAATTTACTAAAGCATGGACTCTGAACATTACCGAATTAACATCACTTTCCGTGTAAATACTTTATCGGATGCCTCTAACCTTACGAAATACAATCCCGAAGGCAGATCGTTTGTTATAATTTCTGTGAAATGGAAACCTGCCTGTTTATATCCTTTAAAAAGTGAAACAACACTCCTACCGAGCGGATCGTAAACCGTCAGCGACACATCGGTCGGTAATGACAAGCTGTATCTGACGGTTGCTGTTGAATTAAAAGGATTGGGATAGACGTTCAGGATAGCAAATTCTGTCGGAATCTGCGCATCGGGAAAGCGCTCGACTCCATGATGAAATTCCCGCGGATAATCTGAAATTCTGACTTCATCAATCAGACCATGAAACTGATAATCACCGTAACCACCAGCATAGTCTGACCCAATCAGCAAAGGACAGTTATCGTAATCTATTGCTTCGCTGGCGTCAAGTTCGCCTACAAGCCAGCCATCATAATAGAGTTTCATATCCCGGTCATCAAAAGTACCTGCAATGTGATGCCAATGTCCATCATCCGGCTCAGTCTCGTACTCTACGAAAAATTCATGCGCATCCGTATCTATTAAAAACGTCACTTTGTCTCTCTCGTTGCTGGCATAGAGACAAAAACTGGAATATTCCACATCACGCGTTTTATTGACCAGCGCACCGGTTTGAGGTATCCAATCGCTCATTAGAAACCAGCATTCAACTGTCAATATATCCGGGTGTAGCGACTGAGCGTCCTCAACCCGCATGCAGCCATAATTTTCATCGGTCAGATCAAGAGCCTCATTCCAGCGCCCATCGTCAGTCTGAACGGCAGATCCGATCAGCTCGCCCCTGTTCATGTTGCCTGAAACATCGGCAGCCACATCAAGATCGGGAGTGGTTCTTATGATTCGAATCTTTGTGTTCGTATCAACCGTCGTCGTTCCGAAGAGCAGATAACTGTTATCCTTACATTGAAACACTTGATGAGCTTCTTCGTGGCTGTCATCGCCAAATGTTTTTCTCCAGATCACACCGCCTTCCCTGTCGGTTTTCACAAGCCCCATATCTCCATCGTAGCGAAAGTATTCCCTATTGTCGATCAGATAACCGTCTATACCCGCAATGATGGTATTGTTATCCAAAGTCATTATAATATCCTCACCGCTGTCATAACGGTTTGAACCAAACGCCGATGATCCCTGCTCATTACCGTTCTCACCCACAAAGAGCAACCAGTAATCCCATGAATTAACCAATCTATTACCCGCACAATAATACACATCTTCATTCTGCACTACAGAGTTGATCCAACAACTTATGCCATCACCATATCGTCTTTGCCAGATAATATCCGAATTTAAATCCAACTCTATCATATACCCATTGAAATCAGATTCTCCATAAATCAGGTAACTGTCTTCGGATACTCTTAATATTCCCTCACAGGAACTCATTTGTGCTCCACCACAATCATAAGTTGATGACCACTCAACCTGACCGGAACTATCAAGTTTCACAACCCACATTTCAGATGTATAATCTTCATTAAAACAAGTTCCGGCAAGTAAAAAACCACCGTCATCTGTTACTTCCATGTCCGAAAACCAGCCTTCTTCACCTACACTGTCAGCAAAGCATGTCAGGCTGTCACCATCCAAATCAGTAATCAGAATATAGAAGTCATTAACATCATTACCATAGGTCAGCGCTGCTATGCTTGTGTCACCAACTATCACTAAATCGATGGCTGAACTTAAAACGGGATAGTTTCTTGACCAACGCACATCTCCATCCTCATCGATCTTCATCAGCAGCATGCTGCTGATGGTATCAACTATCGAACTACCGCAGATTAAATAAGTGTGCTCATCTCTCTTAATAACCGAACCGAGATTAGTGTACTCGTTTTCCTCACCGATGGTTATCGTCCAGAGGCTTTCCGGTTCTGCATAATCCATGTGCCAGAGTCCCGTTGTAATCGGATCAGGCTCATAAGGCGCGGCTGGTTGAGCTAGTAATGGGCAGGTGAATATTGACAGGATGAACAGGATTATTTTACGTGTAAACATGGCAGGACTCCTATGAATATAGTTAAGATGGTCTTGTTTGGTTAATCGAATTTAAGCATATTTCTTGTATAAGACAAGCATTTTAAGCTTTTTTGATTTGCTCTGGCGTCTGAAACCTGCGAAAAATAATCTCTGTGTCTCTGAGCCTCTGTGTTTAGTTTTATCCTGTCTATCTTGATACTGCCAGAGTATTGGTTTATATTCATTGAATAGGCAATATTGTGCTTGCTTAATAATTTATATTATTCAGGGAACGATCATCTCAAAAGACAAATCCAACTTCTGGCAGTATTTCGATCTGCGCGAATTCGTGGCTATAGACCTTGAAACTACCGGATTAGACCCCGAAAAGGATGCTATAATCGAGCTTGGCGCAGTGAAGTTTTCGGATGGCGAAGTTACAGATCGCTTCAGTCAGCTTATTAATCCGCTCAGACCACTATCGCCATTTATTACCGAACTGACAGGGATTAAAAACAGCGATTTGAAAAGTATGCCTTTGCTTGAGGTTACTGCTGATCGATTCATTGATTTCGTTCGCAACCTACCGATGGTTGGACATCATTTCAGTTTCGATCTTGGATTTTTAAGCTCGGCTGCTCCAACTGCAAACCATTTTAACCGTTCCCGTACGATCTCGCTTTCACATGATACTTCGCAAACCAGTCGTTTTATCTATCCCTGTCTTGACGGTTATGGACTTGCAAATCTTGTTAATCACTTTAAAGTGAAAACCAGATCCTGTCATCGTGCGATGGAAGATGCTGAAGCGACAGGCAGGCTTTTTGTGAAGCTATTATATGATTTATCTGCCGTGCCACTGCCGGAGATAGCGACTGCCCTGCGCTTTGTAGATGGCACCGCTTCACCACTTGCCAATACGCTGCGCTATATGCGTAATCTGCTGGCGTCAGGTTATCAGTCTGAACAACCTCCACCAAACGCTCTGAAGGGACCTGGCAAAGGCAGGAATAACATCTTCAAAGCGGAAGGTGAAAAGCGACCACCGGATCCTGCTTCCGAAAAGCAGATCAGACAGCTTATGCGCACACCGGAGCGTTTCACCGATATTATGCCTGATTATGAAATCCGCGAAGAACAGATCGGTATGGCGATGCTGACCTCGCAAGCTTTTAAAGATGATAAAATCCTCGTTGTTGAAGCAGGAACCGGAGTCGGAAAATCAATCGGTTATCTCGCTCCGGCGTTGCTTTCAGGGGGGCGTGTCGTTATAGCAACATGTACAAAGAACCTTCAGGATCAACTTTTCTACGATGAAATTCCGCGCCTTGGGCATTTGTTTAAATTCGGATTTTCAGCAGCATTACTTAAAGGCAGAAGAAATTATGTCTGTCGTTCAAAATGGAAAAATCTGACCATTTCGCCGGAACGAATTGGATCCCCGCTTGCAAGAGAGAAAGCCGCCCTGATCTCACGCTGGGTTAACACAACCACCAACGGTGATCTTTCAGAGGTTAATGCCATATATGGCGATCAAAGCGACGGCTTTTTTTATCATGTTGCATCTGAACCGGGCTTCTGCAGATCAGGACGCTGCGGAGAAAACAATGAGTGTTTCCTGATGAGAATTAGACGCTCTGCTCAGAAAGCCGATCTTGTAATCGTAAACCACAGCCTGGTCTTCTCAGACATTAACAGCGAAGGTGGAATACTCGGTGATTTCGGCAGAATGGTCTTCGATGAAGCTCACCATATCGAAGACACCGCCACCGACCAGTTCAGCAGCGATCTTACCGCACCGGCAGTAAAAGCAGCGCTTGAGAGAACTGCCAGGCTCTGCCGTCGCGGCGGTGAACTCTGGGTTGTTCTGAATGCAGATAAATCGACTGAAACGCTTGCTGCTACGGTCGATAAAATATTAGCTAATGCGACAGAACTATTGAACGAAGCGGATAATCTTTTCCTGACCGCAAGATCGCTGTTCCAACACAAGATCACTGATGACGATATGTACTCCAAGTCTTTTCGTTATTTTGCCGGAGATATTGTCCATCAGAGTCTCTTACAGGCGGGCGCTTCGCTGTTCGATGGTCTTGATCCCTTGTGCAAAGCTATTTCTAAAATCGCTTCCGAGTTAGATAACGAGGATGAAGACGAAAAAGATGATCTGCCGGATGAACTGCTGCAGGAAATCCGCGGGATCGTTACTCAGCTTGTGGAAATCCTTGACAGTCTCCAGCTTTCGCTGGAGGCTGATGATAAGAATCGTGTATATTGGGTAGAGCTGCCTCCTGAACTTGATAGACCGGTTCATATAAGAAGTGCACCGCTTGAAGTGGCGAGTCTATTAAACGATATTCTCTGGAAACGGCTTAACAGCGGAGTTCTTACTTCTGCCACCCTCGCAACCAACGAAGGCACTGCCGGATTTGATCATATCGCCGGACGGCTGGGATTGAACCTGATCGATAAAGAAAAACTTGTAACGGCGAGATTCGGTTCACCATTTAATTACGAGAACAATTGCCTCGTCTGCAGCACATCTTTCATGCCTTCACCTGCTGATAATTATCTTGAACATTGCCTGGAAGTTGGGGACATCTGTGCAGAGCTTGTGATAAAACACAGTCGTAATATGTTGATGTTGTTTACATCTTACAACGCCATGCGCCAGGTAGAGAAACGGTTAAACGAAAAGGCAGGCAGATCCGGCTTGAAGATTATGACACAACAACGCAGAGGCAGCCCTGAGCGGTTGGTGAACACTTTCAGAAAGTCCAAGGGCGCTATTCTACTTGGAACTGATTCGCTCTGGGAAGGAATAGACGTACCTGGAGAAGGTCTGCAAATGGTCGTGATTCCCAGATTGCCTTTTGCAGTGCCGAGCGATCCGATTATTTCAGCGCGGATCGATCACCTCCGCAGCAGCGGTGAAAATCCGTTTTTTGGTTTTCAAATGCCTTCCGCTATCTTAAGACTTAGACAGGGAACCGGACGCCTGATCAGAACCATGACTGACAAGGGTGTAATAATTTTAATGGACCCGCGTGTAACAACCAAAGGTTATGGGAAGGATTTCAGGGGAGCGCTGAATGGAAAAGAACTCATGGCGAGAAGCCGTGAGCAATTGTTTGATGGCATTGGTGAGTTTTTTGATGAGTCATAAGGAATGAAAAAACTTAAAACATACATACTTCCTCTTTTCATTGCATCAATCCTTGGGATCTATTTATTCACCGGATGCAGTCAAAAAGAAGAGACTCAGTGGGGCGATCTGCTCGTTTCGCTGGTAGATACCGTATTTGCGGGGCAGAACAGAGAAGTCTTTCTGAGCGATCTGAGCGGTGGTTTCTATTACGATGACGCATTTCGAGACGGGAAACGCAGTGATTACGGATTCAGCCGCTTCGGAAATCGGCTTATAGCCGGATGGCAGATTACAAGCCCTGATGGCAAACCTCTTGATGAACCGGATTTTTGTTATATTCGTCCGCGCCAGATTGAACGACATTTCCTCTCCGGAATAACCGAGACCGTCGAATGCCCTCCGAAGCAGACCGGATTGCTTTTAACAATCGAACCCGACAATGTTAAACAGTTTAACGTTAAACTATTTTTTGATTTCAGACCACTCGACAGTCTGGAGTCACCCGAATATAATCCCGTAAACATTGATGAATCCGGCGCTATTGTAATATCAAGAAAGGATGGATTCAATGGTTTTATTGCCGTTGCAGGTCTATCCCGAAAAGGCGTTGAATTAACAGGCATAAAGCATGAAATAGAGCATCCTTACAGCGATAATATTGGTCGGATTGGGATCACCTCAGGATATGAAGCGTTGAGTTATCAACATCATTCAAAGAAATCTCTCTATATTAGCTTTGGCTGGGGCGAAACCAAAGAAAAAGCTATCAAAAATGCTCTAAGTATTTACAAAAATAGAACTAACGGGCAAAATGAACGTATTATCTGGATGAAAAATATCCTGAATCAGCAGGCTTTTTACTGTGAAAATAAATCCTTTGAGAAGGCTTTCAACTGGGCTCGCTTGAACATAGCAGGACTAATGTTAGATCGTTATAATAAACAATTTCTTATCACCGGTTTTCCTAACAGTCCATATCCTGATGGCTGGTTTACGATGACGTCGCTGAATGGCATTACAGCTTCGGAACTTAGTCCTGAAACAGCGCTTAATATGATCGATGTAATGATTGACTATCAGAACAAGGACAGCCTTTCCGACAGATATGGCATGTTCCCGACCAAAATTAAAGAGAATAAAGCTGAATACAGAATCCCCGAAATCGCTGGTCTGGCTGCAATTGCCTATGGAAGTTTAACGGATTTGAATGATGTGAAAGATACTGTTCGCGAGGATCGTTTTGCTCTGGCATTAGTACGGGATTTGGTCGGTACGTTGAAATATCGGATGTGCCAGGGATTGGTTGTTAATGACTCAAACGAGCATTTTCTCTGGGATGGCCCCGCTGCTCCAAACCGGAGTGGAGCTACCATTGAATCACAAGTCCTGTTCCATCGAAGCCGTTCATTCTTAAAGGATTACAGAAGATTATCCTTAATAGCCGATCTGCCCAGCGCGCTTGTAAATCAGAAAGGATACGACACTTTTTACATGGCAGGATATGGCAACCTGGCAATTGAACCAGGAAGCGTGCCTGGTGTGAGCGGTACTTTTGACATTCCCCTGCCCTGGTACAAGGTTAGCTCGATGTTCTTTGATGATATTTCAGGCTGGTGCGCTGATAGACTACTGTATTTAAATGATAATTATAAAAGAATTTACGAGATTAAGAATGAATACGGGCTTAAACTGCCACTGAAAGCTCCCTGGACGCTGCGCAGTATGTACAACATCTCACGCGATTCAACTCAACGGGTCAGTCTGCCAATAGTAACTGAATTGAGTATTCACTCAAGTGGAAGGCTTAAGGGTTTTTATAACAGCTTTATAGAGAATAATCTTATTGCTGAAACAGGATTTAGAACACTTGGCAGTAATGAAGTTGATTTTCAGGACGCTCATCTCTATCAACTTGAAGAAGCGCCTTATGGGACGATGTCTAAAGGTGATGTGTTGCTCTGGACAAGTGATTTGCTGGCTCGTTATTATATAAAAGGTAATAATCTTGACAGTCTTTTAAGTCTGACAGAATATCTGATTGATAGAGTCAATAACTCCGGAGTTGCCGGTGGACTGCCGGAAGCCGAAAGTGGCTCCCTCGTTACAGGTGAGTATCATGCAGTCGGTAACTCAATATTTGCAGCATCGCTTGCCAGTTTCATACGAATCGCTTCGGAATACGTAATACATATCGAACCGGCTAGGGGAAATTATTTGCGAATCAGACCAAAACTGCCGAAAGAATGGGGTAATTACAAGATAGAATGTGCTTATCTTGATGGAAGATTAACCTTCGAGCGGAAATCCGAGACTGTTTTTCGCGTATCACAGGAAGGCATTACGCCAATACTCAGACTGGTGTTAGACATGAGTACACCGCTTGGACGGACTGCTCAGTTGACGGTCAGGCTGAATCCGGGAGACAAACAGGAAATCCATTTCTTAACAGAGGATGGTGAAATCTGGAAATCAGAAGTCAAAGATTATGAGTAATAACCTGACAGTTGGGATTGACATCGGCGGGACGGCAGTTAAAGCCGGAATTGTCGATAAGGCAGGTGTATTACAACTTAGAATAAGAGAATCAAGCAAACTTGATGATTACAATACATTCTTACTGCAACTGAAGTCATTAATTAATAATCTTCAATCTCAATTATCCGATAGAATTACCCGCGTAGGACTGGGAGTAGCCGGTTTGATGGATAAGGATAGACTTACCATACTCACCGCCCCAAATTGTGGAGTCCTGAATAACAGACCGCTTCCGTCGGATCTTTCAAAACTTACCGGACTGCCGGTTGAAATGGATAATGACGCAAATGTGGTTGCGATTGGTGAGGGCTTATATGGAGCGGCAAAAGGCAGCAAACATTACATTGTAATTACTCTGGGAACAGGCATAGGAGGCGCAGTAGTTTCCGGTGGCAGACTTATCCGAGGAGTCGATGGTGGCGGCGGTGAACTGGGACATATTCCGATTGCAAGACATGGGCTTAAATGCGGCTGCGGAGCAAAGGGATGTCTTGAAGCGTATATAGGACAGCAAGCTATTTTAAACTGGATTTCGAGGAATCTTAAGAAATACCAGGGATTAGACATCAAACAGATTATTGGATTTGCCAAAGATAACGATAAGGATGCTCAAGATGTTTTTAAGTACGTCGGTGAAACTCTGGCAATCGGTTTAGCAGGATTAGTAAATACCTACAATCCTGAGATTATTGTTATCGGAGGCGGGATTTCAGCAGCAGGTGATTTTATCATTACACCTTTGAAACGTG
>JAIPJL010000053.1 GCA_021734165.1 bacterium
GACTACAACCTGATAAGCTTCGGCGTCTTTCCACCACTCGAACAGCTTGATCCTGAAATCAGGCAGTGTCAGAGTAATCGTTTGTACGGCGCTCATTATTGAAGCGGTATTTCCACCGTGTCCGTTTACAATCAGGATTCTACGAAATCCATGATGGTAAATACTCTGCAGAATATCCTCCAATACTGCCATTAGTGTTTTTGGACTTAGAGACAGCGTTCCGGGAAATCCCATCATTGTAACCGTCATTCCATAGTTCAAAGTTGGCGCTGAAATGACGCCCGATGCTTCAGCAGCGCCATGTGCAATTGCCTCAGCTTCGTAGAAATCTGTGCCGAGTCCAAGGTGCGTACCATGCTCTTCTACTGCGCCAAGTGGTAGGATTATGCGGTTATCTCGCTGGAGATAATTTGCTATCTCTTTCCATGATAGATCACTTAAAAGGTTCATCTGGTTCTCCTTGATGATATTGTCAGGATTTGTGAGTCGTATTTCCACGTAATAATCTTACAGCATGAGGAAGCGCCGGTAAAAGGGCTTCAAGATTTTCCATTGCAGCTTTTTTACTTCCGGGAAGATTTACAATAAGTGTTGACCTTAAAATACCACAAATTCCCCTCTGAAGCATAGCGTGAGGAGTTATCTGCATTGAAGCAGCGCGCATTGCTTCAGCCAAGCCGGGAACCTCTTTCTCAATAAGATCTTTTGTTACTTCAGGAGTTACATCCCGTTCAGCACAACCGGTGCCCCCAACTGTCAGTATCAGATCATAATTTCGCAGTAATAAATCTTTTAATTTATCCTTCAATTCTTTTATGTCATCGGATACAATCCCGTTCCAGCTTATTCGGGCTTCAAGAGAGGTTTCAATCATTTCTGCAACGGCAGGCCCGGCAGTGTCAACCGCTTCACCGGATGAGCAGGTGTCAGATACTGTAAGTACTGCCGCCTGGATAGTGTTGCGGGATACTTTACTAATAACTTCTACTTCCATTCCCGCTGATAAAGAACCTCCTTTTACAACCTTTGCAAACAAACCCAATCTTGGCATTATACAATCACCGGTCGCATGATAAACGGCGCAGCGCGTATGACAAACTTTGCCAATTTGAGTAATTTCAAGTTCAGTTTCACCGATGCGAAGCTTGGTTCCGAGTCCGTATAAACTTAGATCAACGCCTTTAATGATAAGATTTTCACCGAAAGCTCCGGGCTCAAGTTCTAAGCCCTTGTTCCGCATGAAGTCTATGTCTTTTTCATCGAGAAGACTGACCTGCCTGTGCCAGTCGCCCGCATGAGCATCACTTTCTATCCCATAGTTTTCAATTAAAAGAGCGTTATCGATTGGATGCTTAACGGTTCCCTTTGTTTCTGAAATGCAAATATGCTCCATTATCCCAATCATGTATTTATCCCTTCACTCTTTGCTATGAAATCTCCAGATTTTCCTCCCGATTTAGAGAGCAGACGTATCGATTGAATTGCGATTGAGTGTGAGATCGCTTTCAGCATATCGTAGATCGTAAGCGCAGCAATTGTCGTTCCTGTAAGAGCTTCCATCTCGACTCCGGTTGAAGCGCGAGTTGAGGCTGTCGTAATGATCCTGATTTTATCATCTTCCAATTCAAAGTCGATCTGAACATGATCAAGCGGTAGTTGATGGCAGAGCGGAATCAACTCCCAGGTATGTTTGGCGCCGTTAATCCCTGCCAGGCGTGCGGCTTCGAGGACGTTGCCTTTTGGCGTCTGACCTGACCTGATCGTTTCAATGATTTCAGCGCCGGTGACAACGATCCCCTCCGCTACGGCTTTTCTGGCAGTTGCTGGTTTATTGCCAACATCAACCATACGAAGCTGACCTTTATCATCTATGTGAGAAAGTTTGTTCATGACAATCCGGATTTTCGTTTTTCCTCGTTTACAACGAGATTATAATTGTTAACAATCCATTTTGCGAGAGCCTTAACCTCATTATTTCTAAATAGATTAGAATACTCAATATCTTTACAATCAGATACAACGACTTTTACCCTTTCATCATTAGAATATAGCGCATCATCCTTGTTTTTCACACATTCGATAATGTCATTAGCAGTATTTCTGTTCCCTTCCCATAAAACTATATCATAGTCTTGAAACACTTTTTCAACCATATTATCAATAGTGTCTGAAGTTGGTTCACTGATATGACAGACCATTTTCTTCGGAGAAATAATTACCGTAGTCTTGCTACCCGACTGCCGATGTTTCCATGAATCAGTACCGGCAATGTCGAATTCGTGATCATGGGATGTATGTTTAATCGTTCCGACAGTTAAACCTAGTTCTTTCAATTCAGGAATCAGAGCCTGGATCAGAGTGGTCTTACCACTTTTCTTTTCACCAACAATATTGATGTGAACGAGTTTATTCATTTCAATCTGGCAAGATCTTCCTGTGTATTTAAGTTGGTTAAAGCCTTACTTCCTGTCGGTATCATGACTGTATGCCATTTCAGTTTCCATATACCACTGCGTAAAGCAAGTTTACCATCACGGAGTCTTTCTGCCCAGAATTGTTGTGTGGATTTACTATACAACGCAACCAAAGGTTCAGGCTCACCGGAAACCGATAACGTAACAACTTCGCAGTCATTTCGGTCAAAAGCGAGCAAAAGTTCTAAATCTTCTATTGTTAGAAAAGGGAGATCAACAGGCAGCACCAAAATCCAATCTGTGCTACTATGCTCAAGCGCGCTAACGAGTCCTCCCAATGGTCCTTTACCGGTAATTATATCTGGAATAATCTGCCAGGTTGATGGGATTCTTTCATCCGGATTACTGGATACAACAATAGGTGGTTCGGCAAGTGTACTTTCGATCAGGTTGTATGCGTGTTCTATTAATGTCTCTTGACCTATTTTGATCCATCTTTTATCGATCCCCATTCTGCTGCTCTGTCCACCAGCTAAAACATATCCAGTCACATCTTTGACATTTTCAACCTTCACAGCAACTCGACTTCCACCTCAGCGCCGGCTGGAACTGTCTGATTTCCACCGTCTATGTATATAATTCCATCAATATTCTTGATCGATGCAAGTCTGCCTGATTGCTGATTTAAACATGGTATTGCATTTATTTTATCATTGCTTTTAGACAGAGTAATCCCTATCACTTTCTGTCTGAATCCGCTAAACTGCAACTCATCAGTTAATGGCGCCATGACTTTTTCCCTTTTAAAAGGAATTCCCATAAGTAAACAGACAAGTTGCTTCACGTATAAATGATAACCCACAACAGTACTAACAGGATTACCGGGCAGACCAAGTAAAAACCGTTCACCATTTCGATTAAATCTCGCAAAAAGCGCCGGTTTTCCTGGTTTTATTATAACTTTATGAAATATTATTTCACCACCGAGTTCTTTTACAACATCTGGAATGTAGTCAAAATCCCCCATAGAAACGCCACCGGTCGTTATTACAAGATGGTTTGATGAAAGACTTTCATTAAGACGATCAGTTAATATCTTCTTATCATCGATTGCAGGTGGAAGAAGGTTAACCGAATTGATCCCGATATTATTCAGCAGAACCTTCAGAACAGTATCATTGGAATTATAGATTTGCCCGGGAAGAAGCGGCCTTCCGGGAGCTTTAATCTCCGATCCTGTTGAGAAAATAGCAATATCGGGTTTTGGTATGACTTCTATCCGTTCAAGACCGATTGAAGCAATCACACCTATGTCAACAGGTTTAAGAATATGACCTTTTTTGAATACAAGCTCACCTTCTTTGAGAGAATCACCCTTCGGACGAACATTTTTGCCTGGTTTCGGCAGCTCGTTTATTATGACATAATCACCTTGGAATGTCAAGTCTTCGACCTGAATGACGGTATCTGCATCCTCCGGCAAAGGCGCTCCGGTCATTATTTTAACCGCACATCCCTTTTGCAGTGTTTTTGAGGGGGAGTCTCCTGCAGCAACAATCTTTTGTATCTTCAGCGTCCAGGGTGGGTTATCATTCAAATCCGAATGACGAATTGCTATGCCATCCATAGCGGAATTGGCAAATCCCGGAACGTCTAAAGGTGAGTAAACGTCATTTGCAAGCATGCAATTTGCGCATTCTGTGATGGGAATGCTGTTAACATTTATCGGTTTAACTGATTTGTTTATTAAATCTGTAGCTTCTCTAAGGGAAATCATTTAACCACCTATGGATTTCATTGCAGGTTGATAAGCAGCGCCTTTTTCTGATGGTATTTGCCTGAAACCGTCCGTGCTGATCATTTTCTTAACGTAATCAGCGATTTCATTGATAGACTTATTATTTACTAAAAGTGGTTTCAAATCAATATCTCTTTTTCCAAACAGACAACCAAGCAATCGTCCATCAGATGTGAGTCTTAAACGGCTGCATGATTTGCAGAAACTTCTGCTCATAGCAGAAATGAAACTAATCCTACCAGGATATCCTTCAACCCGGTAGCTGCGAGCCGGGCTGTTGATATCTTCGTTTTCATAATCATGTAAAAGTTCATATTTCAATAAATTTCGCAAATCTGATTCGGAGATAAACTTCCTTTCCTCCCAGTCAGCACACTGTGTCGGCATAAACTCAATAAACCTCAGATCGATCTTTCTGCTAAGCGCCCAGTCTGCGAAATCATTAACTTCTAAGTCATTAAAACCGTTCATTAACAGCATGTTGACCTTTACAAATGGAAAGGTTTCTGATCTTTCAGCAGCATCTATTGAATTGAGAACCCTTTCCAAGCCGTCAATACTGGTAAGATTTTTAAAGACATCCCTTCTAAGTGTATCCAGGCTGATATTTATTCTGTTAAGACCAGCATCGATCAATGATGGTAGTTGAGGTTTCAGCAAGTATCCATTAGTTGTCAGACCAACTAATTTAATTGGGTGAATTGCAGCTATTTTCTCAACCAGATTTACTAGATTTTTTCTCAGGAGAGGTTCACCACCTGTTAAGCGGACTTTATTAATACCCAGACTAACGAAGACATGGATGAGTTTGATTATTTCATCATCTTTAAGTAATTCTTCTTCATCAAGCGGGGTATCTGCATTGCTATAGCAGTATGAGCAACGGAAATTACAGCGATCCGTTACTGAAACTCTTAGATAGGAAAGCTTTCGACCCTGAGGCTCTATCAACTGATGGTTTGGCATGTATTAACTTCTTTATTCAGGTTTTAACAAATATCAGGTTTTTATCAATATATAAGAATAATGTTAGATCTAATGAATTTCAACCTTTACTTTTACATTTCTCTAACAGTTGAAATTTAAGTTAATATATTTTGAATATTATTTAATGAATCGGGATATCGCAACAAAATCAATGCTGTAATGAGATAATAAACTTGCAAAAGTGAATATCTATTCTTAGTATGGTTTGCTTATCCTGAGTATTTTTTTATATTATGGCAATGATAATCGGTCAAGTTCCAGTACAACGGAATTACCAGCCAAATCATTACCTCGATTTTAGATAAGTTTCTTTTTTTACATAATCAGATGTTTTCGTAAAATATACTCTTGAAGATAGGAGTTAACCTATGGTCGATGCTACGACTACTAAAGAAGATGTTTGGATCCCAACGTGTTGCGGACAGTGTTACTGCATGTGTGGTGTAAAGGTTCGAAGGCAGGACGGCATTGTAACACAGATCGAGGGAAATCCCGATGCACCAACCGGGCGCGGCTCGATCTGTGTAAAAGGTCTTGCATCTCCACACCTGCTCTACGATCCCTACCGTGTTAACTACCCGCTTAAAAGAACCAATCCTGAAAAAGGTCTCGGAGTCGATCCCAAATGGGAGCGAATCTCTTGGGATGAAGCGCTTGATACTATCACAGAAAAATTGAAGGAGTGCCAGGAACGCGATCCTCGTGGTGTGTTCTTCCAGGCTACTACTACTCAGGCTTCGGAGATCCGTTTCGGAGTGATTGGATTTATGAAAGCCTTCGGTACACCTAATTACTGGGTTTCAGGCGGCGGCTTGCACTGTGGTAACGGCGCGCACTTTATGAACGGCATCATGCACGTGGCATGGTCGATTATCCCTGATTTTGCACATTGCAATTACGCTCTGAACTTCGGTTGCTCAAAGGGACACGGAGCCGGCCATGTTGCAGTAATGAACGCAACTCAGGTAGCTGACGCCCGCTTCCGCGGCTTCAAAAACGTAGTATTCGATCCTTTCATGAGCGCTCAGGCCTCCAAAGGTCACGAGTGGGTTCCTATCCGGGTCGGCACCGATGGAGCGCTTGCCTTAGGTCTGGTTAACTCACTGATTAATGAGCATGGCATTTACGATGCTGAATATTTGATGTATAAAACCAATGCTCCCTATTTGATTCGTCCTTCGGACGGACGATACATGAGGGATAAAGAGACAAACCTGCCGCAAGTCTGGGATCTGGTTGATAATAAACCCAAAATCCACAACGATCCTTCCGTTACGCGCGTGGAGTATGAAGATGAAGCCCATGAAGTAGCGCTGACCGGAACTTACAATGTTGATGGTGTTGACTGCCAGCCTTCATTTGAATTGTTAAAAGAACATGTTAAAAAGTACACTCCTGAATATGTAGAGAAGATCACCTGGGTGCCTGCCGCAACGATCAGCCGCATCGCCAAGGAATTTGGTGAAGCTGCCGAAATTGGATCCACTGTTACAATTCAGACAGAGAATGGCCCGAAGAAGATCCCAAGAAGACCTGTTGCTACACATTTCTTCCGCGGAGCACAGGGTCACACCAATTCAGGCTGGACTTGTCTGTCAATAGATATGGTTAACCATATCGTAGGCGCGGCAGATACTTATGGCAGCGCTTTGGGACTGGGTGGTACCGTTCAGGATGGTTATAAGAAAACCGGAAAACCATATCAGATCCCTTACCCCTGCCCGGATGGTCTGCTCAAAGCAAAAGCCTGGGTTTACGATCATATTCCGTATCCACTGCGTGAACCCAAACCACCGACAAGGTTGGATCTGCACGATATGTTTCCCACATCAATCTACAATGCATTTACTATTTGCAGCCCAAAGTGGTTCGATATACTTGAAAGGTTTAAGATTCCTTACCGACCGGATGTGATGATCAACTTCGGCTCCAATTCAGTAATGACGATGGGTAACGCTGAGGCTGTAACTGAGAATTTCCTTAAAAAATTCAGATTTATTTTCTCTTTCCAGCTTTACTGCACTGAGTTCGAAGAGGCTGTTGCCGACATAGTGTTGCCTGACGCCTGTTATCTTGAAAGATTTACACCTGCTGTCAGTTTCCCCTCCACTTTCTCACATCCACAAGGCGAAGACGATTGGGGTTGGACGATACGCCAGCCGGTAGTCAAACCGCTCTTTGAACGACGTGATTTCAACGAGGTGATGCTGGATATAAGCAAACGCTGCGGCATTCTCGGTAAGTACTATAAGGGTTTGAACGATGTCGTGCCTATCCGTTATGGCGGCGACCTGGAGGAGAAAAACAAGCTTGTTGAGGACGGCAGCGTTGAACATAGCTGGGAAGATATCTGTGACCGTCTCGTAAGAGACAGGTTCGGTGATGAGCATAACCTTGAATACTTTAAAAAACGGGGATTATTCACCTGGCCCAAACGCAAAGAAGACGTTTACTGGAAGTGGTTTAATCCCTCACGAGTTCCTGTTTACTTCGAGTATTTCATCGATTCCGGTGAGAAGATGTCGAAATTATGGGATGAATACCAGGGTAATGACTTCTTCAAGTTCGACTGGTCACGCTTCAAAGCGCTGGCTGACTGGTATCCATGTCCGACACATACTGAAGAAGATCCCGAATATGACATGCACACTTTCTACTGGCGTGCTGTAGCGCACTGCAATTCGCTGACACAGCAGAATCCTTATCTGGATGAATGCGCTCAGGAAGATCCTCATGTCTATGCCGTGCAGATGCACCAGGATACCGCTGCAGCGAAAGGCATCAACGATGGTGATTATGTCTGGTTAGAGAATCCGCAGGGGCACAAAGTCAAGGGCTGGGTGTCGCTCTGTGAGGGAATCGAACCTAAACATCTTGCTATTGCAGCAGTTGCAGGACACTGGGGCAAGTACATGCCTATTGCAAAGGGCAAGGGTGTGTTCTTTAACGACCTCGTTGAAATGGATCTGGAACATACTGATCCGCTGACATTTAATCAGGATATCTGCTGCCGGGTCAAGATTTATAAAGCAGACTGAGCAACAGAACTAATCAAGAACAACTGGAGTTTTCGATATGCCACAATACGGAATGGTCATCGACTTAAAAAGATGTTACGGCTGTTATGCCTGTGTCATGGCATGCAAGGTAAAAAACCATACACCGCCCGAAGTGTTCTGGGCTCGCCTTCTTAAAGGTGAACGAGGGAAGTTCCCCAACACCATGAGACAGGCGCTTCCTGTTTTATGTATGCACTGTGAAGAGCCGTCCTGCCTGGAAGTCTGCCCAACGGGAGCTACTCAGAAGTTAGACAACGGCATTGTAATCGTCGATAAAGATAAATGTATGGGATGTAAAGCCTGCATCATGGCTTGCCCTTACGGCGCGCGTTATTCGGTGGAAAAGTGGGTAAGTTACTTTCCTGAAGGGCTGCCACTCTCTGATTATGAGAAGTTCGCCAAAAACTACTGGGAAGAAAAATCGGGTTGTGGCGTGGCGACTAAATGTGATTTCTGTCTTGATCTGATTGAAAAGGATAAACTACCGGCATGTGTGGAAGCCTGCCCGGCAAATGCCCGGACATTTGGCGATCTCGATGATCTGGACAGCGAAGCATCCACTTTGATCAGGAAATGCCGCGGTGAGGTTCTGAATCCGGAACTTGGTAATAAACCAAAGGTTTATTACCTCGCTCCGAGGTAATTTTATTTGTAACGTTAGAGTTTCAACTCATAGATCTTTAGTTAGTTAAGAGAGGCAAAATGGATCCTAAAGTTAATGGTCAGTTACAGAAGGACTGGGGAGGGCTGATTGCGCTCTACCTGTTTCTCGGCGGAGTCGGTGGAGGAGCTTATACGATAGCTGCCATCAACAGCTTCCTCGGCAAAAGCATGGAATTATCCACTACCGTCGGTTTGTGGATAGGATTTCCAGCATTGCTGATAGGAAGTCTTATCCTGGTTGCGGACCTTGGAAATCCTAGCAAATTTATACTTGCCGGCTTAAAACCGGGAACATCCTGGATTGCCCGCGGATTCTGGATAATATCACTCTTCATGGTTTTCTCATTCCTTCATCTTGTAATTCATGAGTTTACCGATGTTAACCAAACTGCAGGTATAATGACTGTTCTCGCTGTTTTGGGAATAATTTTCGCTATTTTAACAATTGCTTATACGGGATTGTTGCTTGGCGCTTCCAAGGGAATACCTTTCTGGCGTTCAGGGATTGTACCCGTGCTCTTTGTGATCTCAGGACTGGTGACCGGACATTTCCTGACTATGATCGGAATGGTGGTCTTCTACGAGGGAGCTTCAACGGTGACTCAGTTCAGAACTATGGCTTTAGAGGCATCGATTGTGGTCGTTGTTGAGCTGCTTGCGATCCTGTTTTTCCTCCACGCCGCTTATAAACAGCCGGATTCCCGCGAATCGGTTGAGCGCATCATGCGTAAGACTATTTTTATAGTCGGCTATTTTATTCTGGGACTTGGATTACCGTTTCTGCTGATGCTGATTATCCGTTACACAATGACCGCTTCAGGACCTGGTGCAATTCTCGCTGTCGCCTTTATCGGCGCTCTATTCGGTCTGATCGGTGGATTTCTCTTAAGGTTGGCTATACTGGTTTGTGGAGCGTTACCAACGCTGAACATGGGAGGTTTCCAGTTCCGACGTATCGCAAAACCCAAGGATCTGAAACCGCAAATCGGTCTGATGCCTCCTCAATGATGAACTACACTATCTGCTAAATCTGCTTAATCTGCTGTGAATTAAAGTAGAATTATTCACAGCAGATGAAGCAGACAGAGCGGATGTTGAATTTGAAAGAATAGAATTTACAGTGAAAACACCTTCCAACCTTCCCAAAGCCATCCAAACTATAAAAGCCCATCGCATATCAACAGAAGATCCGACTTTGCATCCCCGTGAGGAAGAAGTCAATGTTATAATCGAAACTTCTCTGCACATTGACATCGAAGGTATAGAGACATACACATTATTATGCACTCCAATCGATAGGCTTGCTATGGCAGCAGGATTCCTGTTCTCAGAAGGTGTGATTGATAGTATGGATGATATTTCTCGCATTGAAGAGTGCAAGGACGAACCCAACACAGTTCGGATTAAGCTGAAGAGTGAAGTACCTCAAATCATTG
Source organism: bacterium (assembly GCA_021734165.1). Taxonomy (GTDB): domain Bacteria; phylum Electryoneota; class AABM5-125-24; order Hatepunaeales; family Hatepunaeaceae; genus JAIPJL01. Next base: position 10,358 of record JAIPJL010000053.1, read on the forward strand.
ATTCGGCACGCAACCTGCTCATCACTTCTTCCTGCGGAGCATGTGGTACGGAGGAGTTTAACAAGAAACTTGAAGCTCTGCCAAAGGTGGGAAATAATTTGCAGATACAAGCTGAGATGTTACGCTCGGCAATGAATGAAATTAGGGATATTCAGCCTCTTTTCGACGCTTGCGGAGGAACTCATCTGGTTGCTATTGTCGATGCCGACGGAAAGATTCTTATATATGCAGAGGATGTCGGCAGACATAACGCACTCGACAAGGTAATCGGTAAATGTCTGTTTGATAGAATAGATTTAAAGGGCTGCTGGGCGGTGTTGTCCAGTCGTGTCAGTCTTGAAATGGTCACGAAATGCGCTCGTGCTGGTATAGAGATAATCTCAGCGATCTCAGCGCCTACTTCACTTGCTATCGAAACAGCGGAGCGATGTGGAATAACATTGTGTGCGTTTGTACGACAGACAAGAGCAACTGTGTTTACGCATCCTGAGCGTATTATCGGAGATGTCTAAAATAAATGATTGATCAGGCGTTACTTCTAATTGCCGGTCTAACAGCCGGTATAGTTGGTGGATTACTGGGGATAGGAGGAGGTGTTGTACTGATGCCTATACTCCGGTTTGTCATTGGGCTTTCTCCGGTACATGCCGTCGGAACTTGTGTGCTGGCAGTATTCTTCACCACGCTGGGAGGAGGTTTCAGGCATTATCGGTTGGGTCACGTACCTGTTCGATCACTTGTACCGGTGATCGTTTCCGGAGCGCTTTCTTCAATAGTTTTTTCCATGGTTTTTGTGTATTTAGCGCGAGACGACTGGTGGCTTGATCTTGGAATAGGCATCGTGTTCCTGCTGGTTTCAACACGGATGATAATGGATGGAGTAAGGAACGGGAATGATGGTAGTATTCCGGTCTCAACCACTAACGGTTTGCTGGATTCTAAATCACGCAAGGTAATCTTGGGTAGTTTGGCTGGTATTCTTCCGGGTTTATTTGGAATTGGCACAGGCGCTATACTTGTGCCGGGATTTATTTATCTGCTTAATACCGCTACTAAGATTGCTATCGGATCATCGCTGGTCTGTTTCGCAATTAATGCTTTCATAAGCGTAATCATGAAATCTGCACAGGGCTATGTTGAGTTTGGGATAGCTATACCGGTTTGCATTGGTACGTTAGTTGGATCGCAGATCGGCGCTATCATCAATCATCGCACACCATCCGTAGCATTACGAGTTATTTTCGGACTGGTTTTCACAGGTGTATCGATTCGTTTTATTCTTTCAGCCTTGGAGGTATTCAAATAAAATGAAGGAACAGGTTTTAATATTAGACAAATGCCGGGCAAAGCTGCTTGACATCATAGCAGAACACAATCTCAGTCAGATTGAGATTCAGGTTTTAGCGAGAGCATTGACTCCCGAGGAAGCTATCGGTGTCCCGGGACGCAGGGATTTTCCTATTATAGAGGGCAAGGAACGCATGATCGAGGCTTTGGTGCTTGGATCGCGGGGACAAGCTTTTACAGATACTGCTTCCGAATTTATAGGCAGGATTTCTGATGTGCTAAACCTACCTCTCGATTCAAATCGTAACAGGGCTTTATTCATTGCCACATTAAACGCTGTGCTAAAACACCTCAATGTAGTTGAAGGAACGGTTCACTGCAAGGATGAAGATCCGGAGATATGCGCAGTAGAGATTGCATCTTTTGCGAGAAATTCCGGTGCACGGAAGGTTGGTCTAATAGGTCTCAATCCCGCTATAGCGGAGGCTTTGGTTAACGAATTTGGCTCGGAATCGGTAAAGATAACCGATCTGAACAGGCAGAACATCGGAAAACGAAAATTTGACGTTGAAATACAGAATGGCAAGACGGACGCTGAAGATATTATTAAATCATCTGACATTATTTTAATAACAGGAACGACGCTGAGCAACGATACCTTCGATGATCTCCATAACCTGGCAATAAAAGCCGGGAAGAGAATAGTTATCTATGGTGTTACTTCAGTCGGTATCTGTAAACTGATGAACCTGGAACATATCTGCCCTTGTGCAGGGGATTGAGGTTCTGTTATCTTACCTTAGCGCGTAGAGCATGGGGGACGGTGTTTGTGCATGGGGGGGTGGTTACCTGATAGAAAGATTAAGGTTATAATTGAAAAGGTAACCTTACCAACAAACTTAACCTAAAAGTTTAAACAATAATCTTCTAATATAATTCTGCAAATACTAATCGAAATCAATTAGTTGTATTTTGATACTTAAAAAATAAACACTATATTCACAAAATAGTACATTAGGGTTTGACAATACATAGAGAGACTAATCATGGCAACCCGTGAACCTACAATAAATGATGCCTTAGCAGAAGTATTGCGTAAAACACGCCATGCCTGGAGAGGCAATAAAATAGTACGATCCGAAAATACCAGAACTATAAAGGGAAGTAATGAGACGCCTGATATTCTCGTGACTGAATTTTACGTTTCTCCAGTTATAATCGAAACTGAAGTATTACCTGCAACTACAGTCGAAAAAGATGCAATTTCACGACTTGGTAAGCATCTGCGTTCAAACAGGAAAGTACTATCCAGCATTGCAGTTAGATTACCAAATAGATTGCGATCCTTACAAGGATTAGCTCTGCAAAATGAATTAGAAAAGGTAAATGATTTTGAGATGGCGCTCTTTACTGGAAGTTCTCCAGAAATACATACTCGTTGGCCGCGTTCAGGATGGATACAAGGGAGTGTCAATGACCTTTCGATTTTAGTACAATACGCTTCAATTCCACCCGAAGTTATTGACGAGGCTGCAGATCAATTAATCGAGGGTGTAACTGTAATTGCTAATCAACTGGATGAAATTGCAATAAACCATCCGGGATCAATTAAAAGAATCAGTAATTTTCTGTGTCAGGAAGATGGAACTCAAACGAGACGAATGGCTGCTACTATCCTGACCAATGCATTTGTTTTTCATGATTTTCTTGCCGGAGGTAAAGACGAACTCGAAGAAATTAAATCAATAGATGAACTAAAAAATTCTAAATCCGGTATTCTTAAAACATCAATTCTTAGAGAATGGGATAAGATACTTGAAATAAACTACTGGCCAATTTTTGATATAGCACGTCGAATATTTGCGACTATTCCCTTTCCAAGATGTTCAGAATTGATAAATGAGCTGGTTGAAACTGCTGAAAATCTCAGTAAAAATCAACTAATGCGTTCTCATGATCTCACAGGCGCAGTATTTCAGCGTGTAATCGCAGATAGAAAGTTCCTGGCGGCATTCTACACGACGCCTGCGTCGGCAGCGTTACTGGTCGGACTCGCAATTACACCTGAATCATTACCCAATGGAAAATCATGGTCGAGTGAAGAAGATGTGAAGTCCTTACGGATTGCAGATTTTGCCTGTGGTACAGGCACACTTCTATCAACGGCATATCAGCACATAAGTCAGTTACATGAAATCGCTGGAGGAGACGCCAAGAAGCTTCATTCTCACATGATGGCAACAGCTCTCGTCGGTTGCGATGTATTGCCTGCTGCTGCACATTTGACAGCTTCTATGTTAGCAGGCGCACACCCCACGGTTAAATACAACCAAAGCTCGATTTTAACAGTAGCATACGGGAAACAATCCGATGGCGCATTTGCTTTAGGTTCGTTAAATTTATTAGATCCACAAGGGAAATTTGAGATTCTCTCAATTACAGCCAAAGCGATTACAGGGACAGGTGAAAATGAACTGGAAACGTGGAAAACACTGCCTCATGCCTCATTTGATGTTGTAATCATGAATCCACCTTTTACCAGCGCAACATCTCATGAAGGTAAAAACCTCGAAGTTCCAAATCCAATTTTCGCAGCGTTTGGTTCGAGTTCTGAAGTACAACGTGCAATGGCTGATGCGACGAGAATATTAACGCGCAATACCAGCGCTCATGGAAATGCCGGCGAAGCATCAATTTTTCTTGTGCTTGCTGATTATAAATTAAAAATTGATGGCGTATTAGCGTTAGTAATGCCTCTTAGTCTTATATCAGGTGAGGCATGGAAGAAATCACGAGAATTTATTACAAAGAATTACACCAATATTATTGTGATATCAATTTCCGGCTCAAGAGATGCTGAGTTATCCTTTTCGGCAGATACTGATATGGGAGAGTGTCTTATTATTGGGAAAAAATCTAAGAATGGCAGTAAACGCGCTACTTTTGTAATTCTTAAAGAAAGACCTGCATTTCCATTAATTGGTTTAAGCATTGCTGATGAAATTAGGCGTTTACTAGCAACTATTATCATTCGAAAGATCGAAGATGGTCCAATTGGCGGTACGGCAATATATTTTGGAAACGAACTATTTGGTCAGGTATTAGACGCACCCTTACCAGCTTCAAATGGTTGGTATCTATCGCGGATTTCAGATCTTTCACTTGCACAAACGGCTTATCAGATTACAAGTAAGAATAGAATATGGCTGCCATCTATGAACGAGGCTGAGGTTGTTAAGATACCTATTACATCAGTTTCGCGAATTGGCGCTATAGGACCACTTTCAAGGGACATCAATGGCACGAATTCAAATGGGAGCTTTCGGGGACCTTTTGACATTTTTCCTGTTAAACAGAATAGTGCACCAACTTATCCAGCGCTTTGGGCACATAATGCAATAAGGGAAAGGAAAATTTCTTTCGAAGCGGATTCTGAAGGAATTCAACGTCAAGGTTCGACTGGATCAGAGAACGAAATCATTGCCAAGAAGGTTGCGAGCGTTTGGGAAACCGCTTCACATTGTCACTTCAATTGTGATTTTCGTTTTAATAGTCAATCCACCGGAATGCAATTTACACAACGCAGAACAATTGGTGGACGTGCTTGGCAGACAATTAAACTCGCAAATATTGAACAAGAAAAGATACTAGTATTATGGGCAAATACTTCGATAGGATTGCTACTACGTTGGTGGTATTCAAATAAGCAACAATCTGGTAGAGGCAGCATTAGCAAATCCGTGTTGAAAGCGCTTCCTGTCTTAGATGTAACGACACTCACATCAAAGCAAATTAAAGAAGCAGTAAAGATATTTGATTATATATGCAACAAGGAATTACTGCCTCTTCACGAGATAGACAAAGATCCCGTTAGAAAAGAATTGGATGAGCTGTTTATGATAAGAGTATTAGGATTGAAAGAATCTTTATTTATATCAGATGGTCCTTTTGAATTACTAAGAATGAAACTAAGCAGGGAACCTTCAATACGTGGTTCGAAATAGATTGACAAAATTTCCTCTGCATGCTCCCCAACCAACGGTGAAGGACTTTTGGCATAACCGTCCAGGGTGTTGTCGTCATTGTCACCTATTCATCCATGAAATCCAGAGGCATCCAGTCGATTACTGAGCCTCCGCTTGAGGGATAATAAGGACTCACGAGGAAGTTCATGCCGTTTTCCCAGGTGACTCGGAAATCTCTAACTCGAAACTTTTTTCCTTCGTGGAGATCAAATAGCTCTTCGTCCAGCGATGGGACGGGGTCGGATAGGTAGAGCGATTCTAACACCTCTGCCTTCTTGTCCTCGGGGATGATGTATTCTTCCACAGTCCCACCATGAACCTTCAACGGGCGTGTCGGATACGGGAGTTTCTCCTCAGCGGGTTGCATTGATTGGATCATTCCTTCTCCTCCTTTTCAATCATTTCCTGAAAGGGAAAGTGTTTCATTCCGTCTCCGTATTTTACTTGTCTAAAAACATATAATATTACCGATAATTTACACTCAATTATAAAAAACCGCAAGGTTATAGAATTTAAACCACTACATCACATTTTCAATTCATCAGTTCCTATGGTGTTATGTTCCAGCATATCCTTCAGGATTATTCCAATAAAATTCTAACTCAAGTTCGTGTCCTGAGTTTTGCAGCCATGTCAATTCCAAGCAGTGTCCACATCGTCTCCTTAATATGGGGATGTTTAACAAAATATGCGTTCAACTTGTCTTTTTGCCAACATAAATAGCTTGTATTCTGCATTGCAATAACATCAGCGCTTGTCGGTTCACCTGAAGCAAAACTCATTTCGCCGATAAATCCACCGTCCTGAATATGCCCAACAATTTTATTGTCAACTTCCACTTTTACCATTCCATGAAATATAAACTGAAGTTTTTCAAGTGAAATCCCCTTTTTAATTATTATTTCATTTTGCTGTGCTTCTTTCCATTCAGCAAACGCCAAAAGCTTAAGTAATTCACGGGGAGTAAAAGATCGGGACAGGAGTAAATGTAAGCGTTTTTGATCATCTGAAAGATCGACTGGACGCCGTTCAAGGAAAAGGACAGTAAGGTTGATTGCATTGATAATCAAGAAAGCAGATTGCCAGAAGAGTGCAGAATACAGCGGCGTTTCCTGAAAATAGAAGTATGGAAAGGTACAAACCGCAGCGATAATTGTCAAAACGCGCAACCAGAATATATCGCGGACAACGTAAGCCGAACAATACAGTATGTTCGCTGCAAAAAATAAAGAAACGAAGAGTTTTTCCAAAACTTATCCTTGGTTTGTTTTAATTCACAGAATATAATAGAATCCGGATTGTTCATTCTGTTTTCCTTGTTTATAATGAGCATTTGCATAAAATATTAATCTAACACTATAGAAGAAGAATATTTAAATCACCCCATCTCTTTTTAACTCATCAATCCTCTCCGAATCATACCCCAGCACATCCATTAATATTTCCTCCGTATGCTCCCCAACCAATGGTGGATGACGCCTGATGGTTGCGGGAGTGTCTGAATACTTAATCGGGATGCCGCAAAGCTTCAAGTTTCCGATAGTTGGATGCGGAACCTCGGCTATCATGTTGCGGTGGATCATCTGCGGATCATTAAATAAACGCTCCATGTTGTTGACCGGACCGCAAGGCACGGAAGCTTCAAGCAACAGTTCCATCCACTCGTCACAGGTCTTCTCCAGCATCCGCTCCGCAACAAGCGGTATCAGTACTTTGCGGTTTTTAACTCTATCAGGATTTGACTCGAAACAGGGATCACTGAGCCATTCCTCTCTGTCCAATGCTTTAGCGAAGTTTATCCATAGTTTCTGATTAGCAGCAGCGATGGCGATTGGGTGATCTTTCGTTTTAAACACCTGGTAAGGAGCTATTGATTCATGTGCCGTACCCCAGCGTTGAGCTTCTTTACCGGCAACGAGATAATTACTGGCGATATTGGCAAGCCCCGAAGCCTGAATATCAAGCAGACTGCAATCGATGTACTGTCCTTTGCCGGACTTCCCGCGCCAGATTAGCGATGCCATTATAGCTCCCGATGCATGAACACCGGTGAGTACGTCTGTAATAGCCACCCCCACCTTACAAGGGTCGCCGTCTTGCTCTCCGGTTATGTACATAAGCCCGCCCACAGCGGAAAGAACCATGTCATAGCCTGGTCTATCGCGATAGGGTCCATCCTGCCCATAGGCTGTAATCGAGCAATAGATCAGACGGGGATTAATCTCTTTCAGTGTATCATAATCCAGACCGAAACCCTTCATCAGACCGGGAGTGAAGTTCTCGATAAAAACATCAGATGTTTTAGCGAGTTCTTTGATCAGTTCGACGCCTTTGCGATGTTTCAAATCGATGGTTATCGACTTTTTATTACGGTTACAACAAAGATAATAGGCAGCCTCGCCTCCGGCAAAGGGTGGTCCCCAGGTGCGCGTATCGTCACCGGCGCCAGGGCGTTCGACTTTGATTACTTCAGCGCCAAGGTCTCCCAGCAGCATGGTGCAGGTCGGTCCGGCAAGGATCCTGGATAGATCGAGAACGCGTATTCCTGTTAAGGGTAGTTCCGGTTCCGGATTTTGTGTCATTGGTTTTCCTTTTTACAAAGTAGGCTTAACAGTGTTTGATGTTATTCAGAGTTTTTGAAATATTCGTAAATAGAGTCCGTCATCCCCGCGAAGGAGTCTGTCCGATAATGCTAAAAGCGATTAGGGAAGCATCATCCCAGCGAAAGCTGGGATCCAGTAAACTCTTAATAAATAAATCATTATCTGGATTCCAACTTCCGTTGGAATGATGCGTTGCGAGATTTACGCTATTATCGGACAGACTCGAAGGCGGGGATCCAGACAAGCTAAGTATTTATTAAATTAGCAGATATGGATTCCAGCTTTCACCGGAATGACACTCTAAGGTAAAATTTCAAAAGTCTCGATTCAATAAAATATAATTAGTCTTAAGTCAAATCAAGTTTTAAGCTCATCCAAATACCTTTCTGTCTCTTTACGAGTCCTCAACTCCACATATTCCTTATCCCCGAAGGTTTTTTCATCAAATATTTTTCTGTACTGAGTTCTCTTTCTCTTCCATGTTGTCAACACCCACCATAAAATAGATTCCCTTGTGAAGAAAGATAAATAGAAAGATTCTCTACATCCGGAGAATATCTCCGTTTTTTTTGCAGCACGTTTAACCGTTCGCAGGAACGCTTGCCGAAAAACACGAGTGAAAGAATAATTCAGCCAGACAATAACCTCCGCGCGTCCCAATGTCAGATCATGCAGTCGCGTATAACAGCCATCAACTACCCAGGAGTCCTTGCTTGTCAACTCATCTATTATTCTGCGGAAATCATTCTCAGGTTTTTCCCTCCAGTTTGGCTGCCAGAAAACAGCATCGATCTGAGTACAGTTCAAGTTTAACTTCTCAGCTATTTCCCTCGATACTGTTGTCTTGCCTGCGCAACTGCTCCCAACAACCGCAAATTTCAATTTACCTCGAAGCTCACCTGTGATCAATTTCTTGCCTTGACTAAGAATTCATAAACCTGAAATTTACCAAAATTTAGCAACAAAAACAAAACAGCCTTGAGGAATATACTCAAGGCTTGCTGATAGTTTGTAAGCTTTGTGACAGACGTCAACCAACTGACTCGATCCCGATAGGGATCGAACGTGAATAGCCGTCAGCGCAAGCTGGCGGATTCAGATGTCAACCAACTACTCGATTCCGATAGGGATCGCACGTGAATAGCCGCCAGCGCAAGCTGGCGGATTCAGACATTAACCAACTGCTTGATCCCGATAGGGATCGCACGTGAATAGCAAATTCGTCTGTTCCGTCAGGTCTTGATGAGACATTCGTCGCATTGTGACCTGACGGTATATTCTCAAATATCAGACGTCAACAAACTACTCGATCCCGATAGGGATCGAACGTGAATAGCCGCCAGAGTCAACCGACGGATTACTGAATAACAATCCAACACATTATTTCACTGAATTCGATTAAATGTGTCGAAGATCACATTATAACCAGAAATATTTGTTATCTTAGCACATAGATAATCACTCATGCCTCAATTTACGGAGTATTTATGAAATTGCATTTCTCGTTACTCTTGTTTCTATTACTTGCCTTCTTGCCCATCATAACATTCGCTCAAACCGAGTTTGAGGGTGAAGTATCCGGTGAATGGACGGTTGATGACAGTCCCTATATCCAGGTTGGCGCAGCATCCGTTCCTGCCGATGAAACGCTCGAAATCAGACCGGGTGTTACGGTTGTTTTGCATGAAGAGGAGGCATTCTTCATCAGTGGCGTCATTCAGGCTGTCGGTGAGGAAGATAACCTGATAACTTTCACGCATCCCGATGATATACTCGGACAGGGAATATCCATAGAAAGTGAGAATGATGAAACCATCCATTTCGAGTATTGTTTCTTTGATTCATTAGATGAAGCTATCGAAGCACGCAGAACAAAGATGTTCATTTCTCACTGCCATTTCTATTACTGTGTCGATGCTGTTGACTGTGCGCTTGAGCAAGCTGAAGTTACAAATTGTTACAGCGAATCAGATCAACCACAAATTGGTGATTTCAGATTTGGATTAAATGGTGATCCGGGTGGTTATTACATTATTACAAATAATGTATTTAATTTTAGACCAGGGTCATTTGATGTTCTGATAATTCGTGCAGATTCTGCCTTTTTTTCTGAAAATGAAGCATATCGCCTTAATATTTATTTCTCAAGAAATATTGAAGTTACAAACAATCATTTAAGTACTATTGAAACAACTAATTCCTCATCTTTAATGATTGCTGATAATGAAATCACAGATCGGATCTTATTAGACGATACTGAAGCGGATGTTATGAATAACAGCGTTAATAGAATCACTTATTTAACAAGCAGTGGTAACGTCAGAAATAACCAATGCAGGGATATTAACATAACATCCTTCTCAAGCGCGGATTGTTTTAACAACATATCTCAGAATATTTCTGTTTCAAGTTCGAGTTCTATTCTAAACGGAAACGAATTGCAACAATTATCTGTAATGGAAAACTCAGAAGTTACTTTTTATAACAATACTTTGTACTCCCCTGATGAGAATGATAATCCTATAACAATTGTCGAATCATCTTTAGATTTTCTAAATAATATTGTATGTACAGACAATGAAGCAAGATTTGCCTTTGGAACGAGAGATTCTGAATTAAGCGGAGGCTATAACTGTTACTTTGGATTTGAAGATTACTATCCCGATAATGAGCCTTTGGATGGTGATTTCACTGTATATCCCCGTTTTCGCAGACCTACCTATGGTGATCTGAGGTTAAGAGCCGATTCTCCCTGCATCGATGCAGGAGATCCCGATTCCGACAACGACCCGGACGACACACGCGCAGATATTGGCGCATATTACTTCAATTCAAGGGCTGAGCCCCCCTGTATTATCTCCAATAATGAGACTTCCGGTACACGTTCTTTGCCGTTCAGTTATACGGCAGTTGGTATTGACGAATATGAACAACTGCGTTTCAGGTTTGACGATCTTCCCGATTGGCTGGAGGTTATGGAGAGAGACGCTGTTGTAGATTCTGCTACCATTTCCGGTGTAGTTCCTGATGATCAGGAGGATTTCAGCTTTATAATCACAGCAATAGACGAAGATGATATGACCGATACGCTGACTGTATTTGTTGGTATTGATTCACTCCGAATTCTGAGTGGTTACATAAGTGGAATACTAAGGCGCGAGGATTCTCCATTTCTGATTAACGATACTGCTATTGTAGCTGCTGATGACAGTCTGATCATTGAGCCGGGATGCAGAATTATATTCCAGAGACAAAGAAATGGAGAACTTTCACGCTTTCTCGTACTTGGAAATCTCTTTGCAGATGGTACAGAAGAAGATAGTATTTATATTTTAAGACTTAATAATACCGTTCGGGACGGAGGCTTCAGACTAGAAGCGAATGAAGGAACTGCAGCAGTATTCTCCTATTGCAGAGTTGAGTATGGACTAGGAAGTTTTGGAAAGAATATTACTGTTAGCAACAGTAGCTTTCAGCATGGAACCTTAGGTGTTAACGATGAAGTAGATGAAGTTATAATAGAAAATAGTACTTTCGAAGACATCTTTATCGATTTATCGGGAAGCGGATTAGTTTCAAATAACAGACTTATTAGTTCACGAGTTAGAACTATAGGTGATCGATGGGAAATCTATAATAATGAAATAAGTGGTATGGAAGGAACTGGTATCTCTGTCCGAAATGCAGATTTTACATCTGTTTATGATAATCATATTGAGAGATGCGAAACAGGTATTTATATAGGTGGAATGCCATCAGTAGATGATTATTCATTAATACTAAGAAATAATATCATCTTGGAATGTAATTGGGGTGTATCTATAGGTGTTGATGCTTGTTATACGATAGTAAATAATCTGATTTCTGATTCACAAGAAAAACCTTTTCGCATTTCGCATTCTAGTTCTAGAATTATAAATAACACTGTTTTCAATTCACCTATTGGAGTGTATTACGCTACTGAATATGGGACTGATTATAGTCTGTATGCTTTTAATAACATAATAATTGCAGTTGATACACTGATTTCAAGAAGTCCGGATCCTCTTAGCGCTGACCAGTATTTTGCTTATAATTGTTTTTACAACATAGATGAATTCGGATACGATTTCGGCTATCTTGGTGAACTTGACAGTGTGAATGCAAACGGAGATTCTACCGACAGCAACTTCAACCTGTATCTCGATCCATCAGTTGTGAATATTGACGATCTTGACTTTCATCTTTATCAAGGCTCACATCTGATAAATGCAGGTCATCCGGATTCTATTTATTTTGACATCGATAGCACTGTAAATGATATTGGATTGTACGGTGGTCCTTATGGAGAGGAATATGAATATCCGCAAGGCGTCGGTGATAGCGATGTTCCTGTTCCCGAAGGTTTCACGCTTGACAGACCATATCCAAATCCGTTTAACATCTCAACCAACTTTGCTTTCAGTCTTCCTGCTCCCGGTATAGTAGATATAAACATCTACAACACCATCGGCAGACTAATTTTCAGTGAGAGGCTGGAAGATCTTCAGGCGGGCAGTCACAAATACACCTGGCAGGGAATCGAAAACAAGGGCAGACCACTCCCCACCGGCATCTACTACTTCGAACTGACCTACAAAGGAGCCAAACTGGTTAGACGGATAGTGTTATTAAAGTGAGAAGAACTTGTAAACTTGTAAACCTGTAAACTTGCAAACTTATTTGCGGCTTATCCGGACATG
>JAIPJL010000054.1 GCA_021734165.1 bacterium
GGAATGACAGATGGGGCGGGAATGACAGATATGGGCAGGAATGACAGATGGGGGGGGAAGGGCGTGTATTCAGTCAGGAAGAAGTTGAAGAGATGATGAAGAAATGGATTATTGAATAGGACGAAAATGGATTCCGGTTTTCACCGGAATGACAATCTGATACAGGAGATTCCTGCCTTCGCAGGAATGACAGATGGGGGGGGAATAATTAAGAATTACGAACTTAGAAATTAAGAATTGGCTTATGGGGGATTTGTGTCAAACGGGGGCGTGTGACACCACTTGGTTTTATATTTGTGTCAAGCGAGGACGCATGATACCACTTGGTTTTATATTTGTGTCAAGCGAGGACGCATGACACCACCAATTAGGAGTTTTCGAAAAACTTAGGATTTTTTTACATAAACCGGACATAAATAATGAGACAACTTGCAGAACGAGCGGTTGAGACCGCTAAAACTAAAGGCGCAAGCTACGCCGATTGCAGGATTATCTTCACTAATATAGAAGAGATTACTGTGCAAAATGGAAAAGTATCAGAGCTTGATATATCCGAAGACATCGGTTTCGGCGTCAGAGTAATCGCTGACGGAGCGTGGGGATACGCCTGCGGTCCGGGCGTCGATCCCGCTTCAATCGATAAAATCGCCGCCGAAGCGGTCGCTATCGCTAAAGCATCGGCAAGACTGAAAAAGGAAGACGTTAAACTCGCTCCTGAGCCGGTCTATGACGAACGCTGGCAGACGCCTATCGTCGAAGATCCGTTCAAGGTGCCGATGGAAGAAAAACTGGCTCTGCTGTTTGAAGTTGATAAAATCCTGCGCGCAGACAAGCGAATTAAAACAGCCTCAGGAACGGTGGCTTTTAAGTCCGAACATCAGTGGATGGCTACCAGCGAAGGCACTTTCATCGACCAGCAGTTAATCCGCTCCGGAGCAGGTTATTCAGCCACCGCAGTAAGCGAAGACGAAGTGCAGGTTCGCAGCTATCCTAATTCATTCCGTGGTCAGTATATGAGCCTTGGTTACGAGCTCGTGCGCGGGCTTCACCTGAAAGATCATGCCGAGCGTGTGCGTGAAGAAGCAATCGAACTGCTGACAGCGCCGACTTGTCCATCCACCAAGCGCGATACGATTATCGACGGTTCACAGCTTGGATTACAGATTCACGAATCGGTCGGTCATGCGACTGAACTTGACCGTGTGCTTGGTATGGAAGCCAATTATGCGGGTATGAGCTTCGCAACACCGGAAAAGCTGAACAACTTCAAGTACGGTTCGGATGTTGTGAACTTGGTTGCGGATACTACGGCGCCGGGAGGACTCGCTACAATTGGCTGGGATGATGATGGTGTGCGCGCGCAGAGGTGGCATATCGTTAAAAAAGGTCAGTTCAGCGGTTATCAGTTCAGTCGCGAGCTTGCGCACACAATTGGCGCTGAGCGTTCCAGTGGTAATAACCGCGCTGATGGTTGGGGGAATATCCCGATTGTGCGCATTACAAACCTCTCGCTGATGCCCGGCAAGTGGGATCTGGACGATTTAATGGCTGACACCGAAGGTGGTATCTTTATGGAAACCAACCGCTGTTGGTCAATCGATCAGTGGCGACTGAACTTCCAGTTTGGTGTTGAAGCTGCCTGGGAGATCAAGGGCGGCAAGAAAGGGCAGATGCTCAAGAACGCCAACTACCAGAGTATTACACCTGAATTCTGGGGAAGCTGCGACGCTATCTGCAATAACAAGCACTGGACACTGTGGGGAGTTCATAACTGCGGTAAAGGACAGCCGGGACAGACGGCAGAGATGTCTCACGGCGCAGCGCCTGCAAGGTTCAGACAGTTGACGGTGGGAGTAGGGAATTAGATTTCTTCGATGATAAAATATGAAGTAATAATTAAAGAATGGGTAGAAACTGCTGATGAACCTGGAAGGGAAATTCCACAACCGAGAGGCAGACTGATTTATGGTTGAACAAACTACACTTAAGATAATCATTCAGCGTATTAGTGATGGATTTCATCCCGAGAAGATAATTCTCTTTGGCAGTTATGTCGATGGTTCTGCAACTGCAGATAGTGATATTGATTTGCTTATTGTCGCTGATACTGACCTGTCACCAATAGAAAGATTCTCCGCAGTATCGCGTATTCTGGCTGAATTTCCCATTGCATTTGACATTATTGTAAAGACGCCTGCGGAGTACAACCGATGGCGTGATGTTGTTAATCATATCGTTTATTTTGCTGATAAATATGGAAAAACTGTATATGAGCAGTAAAAAAAAGGAGAAATCGCATGAATAATTCAATTCGAAAACTTGCTGTTCTTGTTTCGATTACAGCGGTTATAACCTTAACACAGGGAGGTTTTATCATGGCTCACGAAGACGAAGGGCAGTATTTGTCCGACAAGGAAACGGTTGATAATATCTACGGTTTTATCCAGCAAGGCAGACTTGATTCTGCAACGGCTTTCCTGAAAGGGCTTGGAGAGGATAAGGTTGTTATTACAACCTGGATTAACGTTCAGTGTGATATTAACAATGTTATGAAGGATCCGATGGCTTCAGCTCGGATTGGGCAGGCTGGAGTGGATTACAGTCTTGAGAAGGGCCATAAACTGCCTGCGGCAATGATGCTGCATAATATATCCTCCTTCTTTATGCCGAATTGGGACGTGGGCGTCGATCCCCTGGCGCTTCCTGTGATACTTGATGCTGCGAAACATCAGGTGCAATTACGCAAGGAAATACCTCAGCCCGGACCGCTGATGTGGGCTTATTGGGATTTAGGGATGGCGGAACTGGTTAATGGTAATTGTGAAATAGCAATTGAGAGGTTTAATGAAGGAATAAAAGTTGCCCAGGAACAGGGAGACAAAGACGGTGAAGCTTGGTGTAAGATATTCGTCGGTAAAGCAAAGATAATATGCACACCGGAGCTGATCGACGAAGGACAAGATGAGATGCGAGAAGCTGCTACGATGATCAATGAAGTCGGTCAGGATTGGGAAAAGGAAGAGATAGTAAAGATATTAGGTTCGGTTGGATTGAAATAGAATTTAACAAAGTTCCGAGTTCAAGCCAGGTTTCAAACGAAGAGTAACCTGGCTGGCTGATCTGTTTTAATATCGTTTGAACGCCAGATTATCCGCTGTACAGCGGATTTGAAATCCGGCGGTAACTCATTTATTATGATGATTTCTTAAGTAAAGAAACACGGGCAACGAGTAGCCCGTGCCACCCGGTTTCCGATTCCCTGTTTCGGGGGAAACCGGGCTACAAAAAACAGGAGTAAAAATGCGTCGTATTTTAGTAATTATTTTGGCTTTATCATTGTTGTTCACCATATCCTGCGGAGGTGGTGGCGAGAAGACAAAGAAAGTAAAAACCAGGTTTATCAGTATCGGTACAGGGGGAGTGACCGGCGTTTATTATCCGGTTGGTGGTGTGATTGCTAAGATGCTCAATGATAAATCGGATGAGTACGGTTTGAAAGCTACCGTTGAGGCTACCGGAGGATCGGTTTTTAATATTAATTCAGTAATGGCTGGTGATCTTGACTTTGGGATCGCTCAATCAGATCGTCAGTATCAAGCAATAAACGGACTTTCCGAATGGGAAGGAAAACCACAACCGACGCTACGTTCCGTGTTCAGTCTGCATTCCGAAGCTGTTACATTAATCGCATCAGATCCAAGTGGGATAGTGAATGCTGCCGATATGAGAGGTAAGCGCATAGCCATTGGCAATCCCGGTTCAGGTCACAGAGGTAACGCTCTGGATGCTTTGAGAGCATATAACCTGACATTAGACGATATACTGCCTGAAGATATTAAACCGGCTGAATGTGCAGGTATGCTTCAGGACGGCAGGATAGACGCCTATTTCTATACAGTCGGACATCCGAACGGCTCGATTAAAGAAGCAGTCGCCGGGAAGACAATAGTACACTTCGTACCACTGAACGATGTTAAAGTACTGCTGAAGGAATTCCCGTATTACGCACGAACAACAATTAACGTTGATCAATATACCGGAGTTTCTAATACGGAAAATGTTAAAACATTTGGCGTTAAAGCAACTTTGGTCACCAATGAGAGTGTTGATGAAGATATTGTTTATACACTGACTAAAGAAGTGTTAGATAATTTTGATGAATTCATTGCTCAACACGCTGCATTTACAGGACTAACAAGAGTACAGATGCTGGATGGGCTAAGCGCTCCATTGCATCCTGGCGCCGCAAGATACTTTAAAGAATCCGGATTGCTTGATGAGAAAGAAGCTCTGGATAAGTTAATTGTTGAAGAAGAGTAGGGTAATTAATTGGTGTTTTGGTGTCGTAGTGATAACACTTTTGCAGGATTGAGGCTGAAAATCTTGACTCGTAAATTAAATTAAACTTAACTTACAGCTTGCCGGAAAAAATACAAACTGATACCGATATATCTGAGGAAAAAATCCTGGAGGAACTGGGGGGACCGCGGCAATTGATCGGATGGCAGGGCGCGCTGATCTTTGTGATAGGTCTTGCCTGGTCACTTTTTCAGCTTTCACTTGCAAGCGTTTTAATACTGAACTCCACATTAATTCGCAGTATTCACCTTGCCTTTGCTTTTTCGATAGTTTATATAAGTTATCCTGTTTTTAAAAAGCCAAGACTTTCTGGGGTTTTAAGTTCAGTTACCAAACGCGAGCGATTCCATCCGTTTGAATTGATTATTGCTATTATTGCCGTAATAATGGCTTTGTACATAGCACTTGACTACACAGGTATTGCAGAAAGGATCGGCTCTCCAATTCCACGTGACAGGGCTTTCGGGATTTTATTGTTTGTCATGTTGTTAGAAGCAGCACGAAGGGTAGTTGGACCAGCTTTACCGGTGCTGGCAAGTCTGTTTACCTTATATGCGTTCTTTGGTCCTTACATGCCGTCTTTGATCGCTTTTAAGGGTATTTCGTTAGATCGCTTCCTCGGACAGATTACCATGTCAACTGAAGGAATCTTTGGTGTACCTCTCGGAGTTTCAGCAAACATAGTCTTTTTATTTGTTCTTTTCGGCAGCATGTTGGAGAAGGCAGGTGGAGGTAATTACTTCATTCAGCTTTCTACATCATTATTGGGAAGTTTCAGAGGAGGTCCGGCAAAGGCAGCCATACTCAGCAGTGGATTGACCGGTATGATCAACGGTTCAAGTATTGCTAACGTCGTTACTACAGGCACATTTACTATTCCGCTTATGAAATCGGTCGGTTATCCTCCGAAAAAGGCAGGAGCGATTGAAGTTGCTTCTTCTGTTGGAGGTCAGCTTATGCCACCGATTATGGGAGCAGCGGCATTTATTATGGCTGAATATGTTAATCTACCATACATTGAAGTTGTAAAGGCAGCTTTTCTCCCTGCGTTTGTGGCTTATTCAGCGCTTTTCTACATAAGTCACCTTGAAGCATGCAAACTTGGTCTTCAAGGTTTGCCACGAAGTGAATTACCTCGCTTTATTCCAACTTTTGTAAGTGGATTACATTATTTAATTCCGATTGGGGTATTAATATATAAGTTAGTTTTCCTTCGTCATACGCCTGAATCTTCAGCATTTCTTGCAACTATTTTTTTAGCTGTTTTGATCTTGGTTCAGGAACCTGTTAAAGCCGGAATTGCCGGTCATCCTCTATTGCCTGCTTTCAGAAAAGGAGTTATATTATTATTTGATGGTCTTGTTCAGGGAGCACGTAACAATGTTACAGTTGCAGTAGCTTGTGCTTCTGCCGGAATTATTGTCGGTATTGTGACAATGGGTCCGGGTGGGATGCTGACAGAAGCGGTATCCTATATAAGTGGTGGGAATATTTATTTATTGTTGTTTATAACAGCAATTGCCTGTCTGATACTTGGCATGGGGCTGCCTACTACGGCTAATTATATAGTTATGGCTTCTTTGACAGCGCCGATAATTGTGCAGGTTGGCGGAGCAGCCGGTTTAATTGTGCCACTTATGGCGGCGCACCTGTTTGTGTTTTATTTTGGAATCCTGGCAGATGATACTCCACCGGTTGGATTGGCAGCTTATGCTGCGGCTGCAATAGCAAAGTCAGATCCGATTGCAACGGGCGTGCAGGGTTTTACGTATGACATACGTACCGCTGTGTTGCCGTTCATGTTTATTTTCAACACAGAGCTGATACTGTGGGATATAACGAGTTGGCCTGTTATTATAATGCTATTTCTGACAGCGGCATTCGGAGGTTTGACATTTGCCTCAGCAACACAAAACTGGTTGATAACCCGCAACCGCTGGTATGAAACCATTGGATTATTAGCCGTAACTTTAATCTCATTTCAACCGCAGATACCGGCAATGCTGTTTGGTTATGAGATGAAATATCTAAGTTACTTTTTAGCTTTTGGACTCTGGGGATTAGTTTATTTCAGCCAGAGATTAAGAATTCAAAAAACAGCCTGATACGAGGATACAATGAAAAAAGTACTAATAGCGATTGTTTTAATTGCTCTGATTTCTGAAAATAGTTACAGCGCTACCTTCAACTGGTGGGGACTAATCTCCTTTCGTCAGAGACACGAAATCAGCAAAGATTATATTGACGCAACAGCGCCAAATGCTGATACTTGGGGTGACGTTAAATACACGGATACAAACTCGAAAACCCGGTTAGGGTATAAATTGGGTTTTAAGGTTAAAGTAAACGATTATATCTCTGCGGTTTTGATGTTACGCTCCGGTGTTGGATTAGTTATGTGGCAGGATATTGATTATGATAATGCAAACGGACTGACTCCCGGACTGCAGGAAGCGTATATTGATTGGAAACCACCTTACGCTCGTATTCAATTAGGCAGGTTGCCACAGGAAGGCAATGCAATGTGGGATATTTACGCTGCTACAAAGTATCAGACCGATAAAAAGAGACAGGATGATCCAACCGACGGAATTTTCAATGATCGCATGGGAGCGCTTAATGGCGCAAAGATAATCGTACCTGTGGGACCTATTAGTTTAACGGGTATTTATCATACAGATTTTGTAGGAGGCTATAAGCGTGAGTTTGAACTGGAGGATAAACCATCGGAAGTAACTCCAAGGCTGGATCCAAAAATATTTCTATTGGGATTTAAGTTAGATTTAGATGATTTAACCAATAAATCATTCGATTATTTTGAGATGGAGCGTCCAATTCCTGATCTTCTTAATATTGATTACAGTTTTGATTATGGCTGGCCCTATCGGATTGGTGATGATATGAATGCTGAAGCAAAAACTGACTCCGTTTACACTGATGAGGAGATGTGGGGAACAGGCGCTAGTGCGCGAATGTATATGAAAGAACTGAAAAGTGGGATTGATCTTAATTTCAGCTATGGTTACGATTGGCGGGACAGTGTGTTTGTTTCGAGATTCTGGGATTACAAACTGACAGGTGAATATAGCGGATATAAACTGACGTTCCGCTATCAGTACAACAATGTAGAAAACTATGATCCTAATTTCATAGTTGATAAGGTTTTCAGAGAAGCTTTTCACGTGTATTTCACGATGGAATTATGGGGCTTGGAAATTCAACCGCGCTATATTAAGTTCACAAACGAATCCGAGAAGATTGTTGATGTTTTAGACGATTTAGGAAACGTTATCGGTCAGGGAGCCAAACGGTTTAAATCCCCTGATAATACAAGGTATGAGATAACCACAACGATTAGATTTTAAGCCACAGGTGGATTATTTGTCGGGGTTGGAGACAGCCCCGACTACATCGATAAAATGTTAGGATAGTCCCTAAGCCCGGTATTCCAACCGGTTGAGTTCAATTACTTCCTCAGTTTAACGACCAGATACTCTTTTTCTTGCTCTCTTCCTTTTTCGAATCTTCACCGTAATAAGGCGTTGTGTAGGCTGAATCATAAGAGTAACTCTTTAGTTCAGCCTTGATGTCGTTCAGTACAATGCCGGTAATTTTAGCATCAACGTTATCAAGATGGGATTTTGTTCTCGCAAGTGCGTCGCGAGAAATTCTGCCGATCTGATATACAAGTATAACCTGATCGCACATTGGCGCTATAATCGCCGCATCAGTGACAGGCAGTGTTGGTGGTGCATCGATTAAGACGATATCGTAAACTTCTCTTACCTCACTGATAAACTGTCTGAATTTCGGAGTAGATAAAAGTTCCGAAGGATTTGAAGGAGTTGCGCCTGCTGTAATAATATCCAGATTATCAAGTCCCGGACTAAACAATACATCAGTGATTTCCACTGCCTGGTTTACAAACATATCCGTAACATTTTTCACCGTATCCTGCCATGCAACAGTTCCCAGAATAATATCTGTAACTCCCGGTTTTTTATCTATATTAAAAGTGCGATAGATCGATGGACGGCGCAAATTGCAGCCAATTAATAAAACACGATTTCCAATTTGTGCGATTGTAATTGCAAGATTTGTTATAGTAGTGGATTTTCCCTCCCGCATGGCAGAACTTGTAAAGAGGATTGTCTCACAAGCTGATTGGGATCGTTTAAGGTCAAGGTTTGTTCTAAGTGTGCGATAAGATTCTGCTATAGGCGACTTAGGCGCGAAATGAGTTATTAAACCAAGTTTTAATTTTTCAAAACTTTTCTTATCAGGAGATTGTTTGGACGAAAGTTGTTTGTTTTCCAGTGATTTTGGTGTGATATGTGGAATTACACTTAAAACGGGTAAATCAAGGAAATTTTCAACATCCTCAACAACTCTTATTGAAGTATCGAAACTTTCAAGGATAGCAGCGATAATTGTACCTGCAAGTAAACCAAAGATTATGGCAATGACAAAACCGAATAACCTGCTCGGACCAGATGATTCTTTTGGGTACGTAGCATATTCAAGGATTCTAACTAAATCATATCCGCGTGAATCTTTTACCAACGCATCCTGAAATGATAACTGAAGGTGTTCAACAATACTGGCATTTAATTCAACCTCGCGTTTCAGGTGGCGATACTCAATGTTTGTTTCCATCAATTTCAATGTAGCGTCGGCTTGTTCTTTTAATTTATTCAGATCCTGATTTACACCGGAAAGAATCGCATCGATCAAAGCCTGTATTTTTCTTTCCAACTCCATAACAGGTTCAGAATTCTCGAACTGGTAGTCAAGTTGTTTACTTTTCGCATCTTCGAGATTTGAAATTCTGGCAAACAACTTATTAAACTCGATATAATCATAAACAACAGCCATCCAGTCAACACCGTCGATTTCACCGTTTTTTCTTTCGATAAGTATTTTTTTCAATTGTTTAAGATTGTTTATTTCTTCAATCAGACTGCCATAAGTGCGCTGTAAATCAAGTATATCCTCCCCTTTAACATTAACGACAGGAAGAGCTTTCTCAACGTGTTTCAGAAGTGTATCCTGGTAACCTTCAAGATTACTGCGGTATAAACCAAGTTGGGCTTCGAGGAAATTTCGAATTTCTTCGATTTCACCTTTCTTTTGTTTTTTGCTCTCTTCCTTATAGACATCTGCGATAGAATTTACAAGACCAATTGCGAGTTCCGATTCATCAACAGTAACTGTAACTTTAATAATATCGGTAATAAGCCTTGCTTTAGCCAATTCAACAGGATTTGCAGTGCATGAACTCTTCAGATAATCTAATTTATTAAAATACTCAGGATGGTTGTTGATATCTTCAAATGCGAGGGTTGAATCTATAATTCCGATTCTTTGGGCAGCAAGGAAGATAATCCTTTGGCTGGTGATAATCTCCGCTTGAGTGGCAATATCATCTGCATTTCCAAAGAACATAGCGTCGGTAAACATCATTTCTGAGGTTGCATTTTCCTTAACCATCTCGACCATAGCGCTGGCTGTATAAGTTGATTTTGGCGGAGGAATAAACAAAACAGCCAAAATCGCAAATACTCCAACACAAATAAGTATCAGGCGCTTGCGCCTTTTAATGATCCGGTACCAATCCGGTATTGTTAATGCCGATCCAACCAGTGTTTATCCCTTTAATATTAAGACTAACATGGCGGTTGAAAGCAGCAGATTCAACGTCCAGACAAAATCTTTTGCCATGTGCCAGTCAATTTTTGATTTACCGCTGACGTACACAACATCTCCATCCTGGAGTAAAATGTCACCTGAAATATCTCGTTGTTCAAAGTCAGGTTTAATTGTGAACTCAACGGATTTATTTTGGATTCTGCGTATGACTTTGATCTCAGTTATAACGGTATTATCCCCATATCCTCCCGCAACGGCAATAGCATCCGGTACTTGTGCGGGAGAAGCAAGTTGATAGATATTTGGTTTTTTAACTTTACCAAGAACTGTGATGTTGATCTTCATGGATCTGATGAAAATCCTGTCTCTATTTTGCAGAAGAGGATTATGCAATGTATCGCTGTCAATAATATATTTAGCGAGGTTTACCTCCATGGTGCTGCCATCACTTCTGACTATGTGTGCTCTTACAAATTCATCAAGAAAATTCTTTGAGGATTTTCCGGAGTGTACGTTTCTTGCCAGAAATTCAAAAAAACGGTCACCGTTCATTATAGGAAATATTCCATTTAGCAGGTCACCAAGAACAGTTACCGTTTGATTTTTGGGATTAATAATTTCAACTATAACAAACGGGTTTCTAAACTCTTTTTTAAGCTCTTCAGTGATTTTCATTGCCAATAAAGAGCAGGTTAGACCGGAAGCCTGTACTTTTTCAACATAAGGAAGAATAATGCTTCCATCTGTTAAGATCGGTGATTCTTCAATTTTTGTGCTAAGAGTTTTTTCACCTGATGCTAAATTTATGGTAACGGAAATAATATCTCCTGCGCCAAGTGTGTATTGACCGTAATATTCATCACGGAATTCAACTATGGATTCTAAATCAGCTTCAGTGGCTGTTGACTCCTGTGCTGATAAATGATTAACTGAACAAAGGAGAACAATGACAATAAGAGTTAAAAACTCTGATATCATCATAAAACAGGAGATATTTATACATTGTCTTCTATGTATTATCATGAAAGTTCGATTGCTTTGATGATTTCTGAAATGCGTTTTTGAGAAAAAGGTTTGGTTATGTAGTCAAAAGCGCCATCACGCAGTGATTCGCGTGCAATTTCTTCAGTCGCTACTCCTGAAACCATTACCACAAAAACATCAGGTGTAAGTCGTTTTATTAATCTCAGAAGCTTATATCCATCAACTCCGGGTAAATTGTAATCAAGGAAAACAATGTATGGAGTTTGAGTATCGAAGAATTCAATCAGTTCGTTACTGTCAGCAGCCGAATAGGTTTCATAACCAAGTTCTCCAATTAATTTTTCTAGCAGACCACAGATTATCGGTTCATCATCGACAATCAGGATTTTTTTTTCGGATTGATTTGAATTATCAACCATTAGTACATTACCTTCAGTTTTCTTGATAGCCTGAAATTCATACGGATAATTCGTTCCGTTATGCTGAAAACACTATTTGCTATTTTCGGTAATTGAAGATCGAAAAGATTTTCAGAATTACCTTTCTGATTCAACAACTTTGTTACTTTCAAGCAGGTTAATATTCGCATGTTCTCATTGAAATAAAAGAAACATTCGAATAAACGAGAGAAAAATAACCTAATTTTACAAAGTATCGGATTAATTAATCTTAGAAAATTTAGTTTAGAATTAATTCTCATTAGTACCCAATTTTCATCTATAACTACTTCTCCAATTATTGCCTCACGTGGAATAAATCCATCTGAGATTAGCAAGTTATCACCTTTAGTTTTGACTTGTCCTGTTTTTGATAGTTCAACTATCCTGTGTATTAATATCCTGTCATTTATTTGAACAGCAGTAACCATTCCTTGCATAATATCCCCTGTCAGTGGTTTAATCTCAACCATACTTCCATCATTGATCAGTGGTTTCATACTGGCGCCTCGGGCAATTATTTTTACCGATCCACTTTTTAAAATCTGATCTTTTAGCAGATTGACAGCAGTTATATTATTATTCTTTTTCAATGAAATCAGCTTCTTGTTCGTTCGTAACAGTTGGCTTGTCTTAATAAATCCAAAAGACATTTTACCTGCCAAGGTTTTTTTGGTAATTCCTGAAAGCAATTTTGATTAACTTTCAAGCAGGCAAGCATTTCCTGCTCAAAAGCAATCTCAGATTTTATTTCAGGCGGGTGGTATTTGCGCTTCATTTCCTTGTAACCTCATATTTATTCGTGTTGATCTACATGCTTCTGAAGATGGTCCCATCAAGTCACCGTCTTCAAGAAGAGCAATTCCCTCACAACGAAAGCAGTAATTCAAACCCGGGCACCTATGACATGGTTCGACGTCTGAAAGCCTGATTTTTCTTACTCGCTGGAAATCAGGTGAATTCTTCCAAATCGAAAGAAAGCTTTGTTCTTTAATGGTGCTATTGCCATGCACAAATTGTGAGCAGGGCAGAACATGTCCATCAGGTGTTATCCCACAGGTTATATGACCTGCACTGCAAGGAACTATTTCACTTAAGTCATCTGAGCTATTATATCTGGGAGATATTATTTCCGCATCTCTATTTGCATTATCCTGATCAAAATCGTTTTTATATAATGCAGTAAGCTGCTCATCTGTCAATCTACAATCTTCCAGATTATCTGTACTTCCATCGTTACGAGGCGCCAGATATGCGGTAACTCTGAAGTCAACCTCAAGTTTTTTACACAACTCTAAAAGTTTTTCTTTTTCCGCAAAATTTGACCTGACGAGACAGGTTTTGAGTTTTATCGGTACGCCAAATTCCTTAAGATATTTTACCGCTGTCATTGATTTTTCAAAGGATCCTTCAACACCGGTAAAAGAATCATGAATTTTAGATGATGCTCCGTAAATGCTAATTTCTACACCAGACAGTTTTAAACCTGCTATCACCAGGGCTACAGAGCGGTTTATGAGAGTGCCGTTAGTAAATAATTTAACCGCGAATTTAAGTTTACGGGCTCGCTCAAGCAATAAAAAAAGATCATCTCTAAGTAAGGGCTCACCTCCTGTGAAAGTCAGCCAAAGTACACCTGCAGCAGCGAGTTGATCAAGCAGGTCAAGTGATTTTTCTGTGTCCATCTCATTTTTATTATCGTTATCCTGAATAATATAACAATGTTTGCACTTAAGATTGCAACGAAATGTTAATTCCCATACTGCATCAAGAGGATGCTTTAGTTTCATTGCTTTATGAACGATTCCCTGATAGACGGAAGGTTGACAATTTTCATCAATAAAAGCAGTCACTCTTCAGCGTCCTCCATACATTCAATAAGACCTTTGTTTAGTAAATCTCTGGTAAACATCTCGACATCTTTAATAGCTCGTTCATAATCAACTTCAAATTCATTGCAGACCGCAGCAGCTAATGTTTCCTGTGTCTGAGGTTCTGCGTGCTGCTCCCACATAAAAGTACCGGTTTCATTCAATTGGTGGATTTCATTATTAACCGGATTGAGTAAGACAGCTTCACCGTCTATTACCCTATAGGCGATGTCATCATTTTGTTTGAATTTTAGCATAGATATAATGCTTTCAACTAAATAAAACATTGGGGTCATCATCAAGCTGCCAATTTAATGTATATGACTTGCACGATTTTACAAGTTTCTCTGCAATTGACAGAATTTTTTCGCTTTTCTTTTCTTGTCCCCATACGATTACATTTTGCATCAAACGATGTAATGATTCACTCGATGTAATTTTACGCTTTGCAAAGGATTTTCCTTTTTCAAGAAACATAATGCCCTTTAATGGAGCTGATGCAGGTTTGGGGATAGAAGTCAACTCACTTGAAAATGGAGTTGCATGGACAAGGCAATTTGTATCCTCAAAAGAAACAAGCGGCATCTCATCGGAAAAAGGTTTATGTGAACTAAGTCTTTTCACAAGGGTAGATTTTCCGGTTCCAGATCGCCCGGGGAAAAGCCAACCCTGCTCTTTGTAACAGGTTGCTCCAGCATGCATGAAAAAACTATTATGCTCTATTGCAGTGACAGAAAATAATATTTTAAGAACAGAAATCAAACCTAAAACACTATTCTCAAGTATTTCACCTTCTGCCTTTGTGCATTTTTCATCAATGCTTAAAATAAAATCACCGCGCTCGGCGATTAAAGAATCATCCTCTTTTCTGAATTGTACTTCCGGTGTTTCTAATAAAAGGCGCTTCGTTAGCGGATGCAACTTTAGAGATAGACCGGAATTTCCGTAAAAAATATAATTTTTAAAACGTTTTTTTATGTATTCAGTTACCCATTCAGGACTGTTTTTAACTTGTATGTTTATCGTTCCAACCGAGATACATAGATATTGTTTTCTATCTGACATTAAGGTAAAACCTGCTCAGGTTTGAGACGCCTTTCAAACCTCTTTTAATTCTTTGTATGGGAAACGCCCAATTTTGGTTATCTGAATATATTGTATTATTCAAAAGCTTTCTATTTGAGGATTTTGGATATATTACATCAAAAATAAATTTATATTTTTGAAAATGGTTTTTAAAAGTTGAAGCGTAAAGCAAGTAACCGCAATGATCTGCATATTCACCCTGCGCGACAGCATCTAAAATATTTGAGATGAACCTGTTAGTAAGTAATCCCGATTTTTCAGCAGACAAAGCGCCAGGCAATGACACAGAAAATATCCGTTCCACAGGCAACAAACCATATTTTATAAGTCTAAAGGCGTTGCAATTCTGAATTCGTTTAACAGCATCATCCCAAAGATTATTCTCAGCTATTTTATGACAAAGCATGCAAAGATCCACTCCCCAGCACATACGCATAAATGAGTGTTTCAACCAATGTATAGAAGCGCAGATAAGGTCATCGATAGGATCCAGAATACGAATATTTATTCCTTCTATTTGTACAGTAGCGCTTCGTTGAAAGAGTTCATCTGTTGAGATTTCACCGGCATGACTTCTTCCTGTTTTTCGGTCAGATCCCATCATCTCAGTATGAATATCAATAGATACGCCATCTTTCCAATATAGATCCGGATAATTGAAATAACTCTGCCAACCCAAGTTAGTAAGTGCATTAATGAGTTTTTCAAAATCATTCTGTTGGATTAGTATATCAACATCTGAAATATCGCGAAAAGTATTTGCAGGATAGATTTTACTGTATGATAATCCTCTAAAGAGGATAGGATCAATTCCAATTTGGTTGAATTGCCGCCATAATGCGGGGATTTTCTGTCTGATTAGTAATTCACGCTTTAACGCATCGAAACGGTACTTTTTAAGTTCTTCCAACTGCTGTTCCGGAAAATATCCGGATTGATATATGGAAGCCCATAAAAAACCGACAAGACCCTCATTAATAATTATATCAGTGACTTCTTTAGGGTTGTACTTGTTGATGATTTCAATTAGTTTAGATTCGCTTGATGAGCTTTCGAGACAGCATTCTGAACTGAGTTTAGCAAGTTTAACACGCAGGTTAGAGTGTTTTTCTGTCTTATTCAATGGATTTCTGGAGTAATTCATCTGTTGACAGTGTTTTTGCAATATATAGAAAAGGCATTTCTTTTAAGTCCAGCCTGTTTGGTTTAGGTAGTTGGTCCCCAGCTTCATCGAAGAGAATCTCAACAACCGGTCTTAGCGGATGTGACTTATTAGTGGAGACTACTCTGCCAATCTGATGATTATTCAGTTCTACAAAGCTCGATACAGGGAACATTGTAAGCTCCATAACCAGGGCTTTTATCACCTTTGGGTCAAAGCCTCCTTCTTTGATTTTCACAATTTTTTACAGAGCTTCATGTCCAACAAAAGGAGTTCTGTAATGTCGTGGATGACAAAATGCAACAAACCTGTCAGTAACGGCGAGTATTTTTGCGAGTGAATTTATTTCTCTGGATTTTAAACCTTTTGGATAACCGGATCCGTCTTCGCGTTCATGAACCTGACAGGATATTTTAGAAAGAATGTCGTCGATATCGGGCGTATAATCAAGAGCGGTACTAATCAGGAAGTTTGTATGTTCAATATGTCGTTTAATTTCATTGTATTCAACCTCCGTTAACTGCTCGCTCTGTTCGATCAGGTTTTCAGGCACTAACACCATGCCGAGATCATGTATAAGTCCTGTTTTCGTTAATGTGAGGATGTCTTCTTCTGATAATTTTAACCTTTGCCCAATCATTACAGAAAAGATAACCATATTGATAATCCTAACCGGCAGCGAGCGTTTTTCCAGGAAATTAAGAGCATTTACTTCAAGTGATGAACCGTTTATTATCTGATTGATTAATTGTACTGCAAGCGTTTTAAGAGTTTCTAATGATATTCCTTCGTTTTGTTTTATCCTTTCAATCTGATCATTAATTATACCAACTGCTTTATCATAGAAACCAAGTTCAATTTCAAATTCATCGGATTGTTTTTCAGATGAAGGTCTATCAACCAAGATAATTGTCTTATTTACATCAGGAGTGGTTGGGCGTCTATGAATTGATGGCACATTAATATTTTCCATTCTTTTACGCAATTGTTCATTCTGAGATTCGGTTTCTAAATCATCACTTGGACGACCGGGGATATTCTGACGCCAGTTTTTACTTTGCATCATAGAATCAAGTCGGATTTTTAATTGTCCGGCTAAAACAGGTTTGAAAAGGTATTCAAAGTTACCATGCTCTTGTCGTAGGATTTCCGCAGGTGCAGTACCTTTTTCGCAGAAATAGAGAAACGGCACTTCATTCATACCTTGTATCTGGTGGGCTGATCTAATTAACTGGAGGGCTTCATCTTTGTCGAATGTACAATCTCCTATTACGGCAGCAGGCAGATTAGACATACATTTCTCAATAGCGCCGCTGATGCTGTTAACCTGAATAATCTTATATCCAGAGCCAGTTACCATGCTGTTAAGCAGCGTTAATTCATCATGACCCAGATTATACACAAGTACATAATCTTGTAAGGTTGATGACTGCTCAGGAACCTCTTCTGAGTGTTGGTTGAACTGTTGTGATTTTTTAAATAGTTGTCTGTTTGTGTACATCTAATGTTCTGTCTATAAAACTGACTGAATTATATCTGTATCTATCATCTCGACCTTTTGAGATGATCCGAATAGCAGCGAAAGGTCACAGATGTTGTTAATGCGTCGAGGTGTGCCTTTACTATTCTGATAGATTAATCTAATAGCCTCAGACGTAAAAACGGATCGATCTAAACCTGCAACGGTCAAGCGATGATTGATATAATTAGTTGTTTCATTAAGATCAAGAACATGGAGATGATACTTACAATAGAGTCTTTGCTCAAATTGGGGTAACTTATTAACGTGGTCGCGCAGTTCCGGTTGTCCTACAAGGAATATATTGATAAGAAAGCGATCATTCAATTGGAAATTCAGTAATAATCTGATTTCCTCAAATATATGATCACTTTTCAATAATTGTGCTTCATCGATGATAAGTAATGTGATGGTCTTTTCTTCAAAACTTTCAATCAATCTTTCACCAATTCTGCGTTCAATCGCATCCGTGCTGTCGGTTTTGAAAATGGGGGATTCAAGAGGTTCTTCAAATTCAATCAGTATAGCTTTCAGGAGGTCGTTGATGTCACCCCTGGGATGATTCAATATTGCAATCCTGAAGCGCTCCGGATCGAGTTCACTGACCAGTAATCTTATCAGCGTTGTCTTGCCGCATCCATAATCACCTGTCAGGAGAATAGCGCCTTTATTTTCGGATATTGCATATTTGAATCGGATATATGCCTCTTCATGTTCAGGGGAGAAATAGAAGAAATCCGGATCCGGCGTATTTTCAAAAGGTTTTTGTTTTAGCTTCCAGTAATCAAGGTACATAACTGACGAATTTTCCCAGAAAAACAGCGATCTTAAAAAAAAATTAGCTAATCACACAATATACAGATAACGGATCATAAATGCAAGCATAGAAAACACAGCAAACAATCTAATAATAGTTGATATTCGGACGTAAATTTTAAGGTATATTTTAATTTTCAGGCTGTATAATTCTCTTGGTTTATAGTTTGTTTTTCATTATATTTGAGGCTTAAATGTGGACTATTCAGACACTTGGATTGTCAACTCTTAAGGATCATAATATTAGTATCTTACGAGTTCATCAGAAAACCTAAAACTAACCTCATTCGTTTTTCCTGATGGTTTTTCTGCACCATAGTACCAACTTTTAGACAAGCTTCACAGTTACATCAGGTTTCAAACTGATAAACTGCATGTAAATATCGGAGTTTATAATGCAAAACAGCATTCCTATTCATCGTTCATTATTATGCATTCTATTAGTGATTGCGCTAATAATGACGTTTTCTAATCAGGCGTCCGCTCAGTCCAACGCTTTCTCAACGGTAAGTGTAAATAAGAATGGACAACTGCCTGCTTCAACAAACGGATCCATAGTTGATAAATCAGCTTATAACAAGCTTGAGAGCGTATTGTTTGATATGCTCTCTTTGCGTAATCAGCAAGGTAGTACAGCTCTCGTGGATTATGTTCGGAAACACAATATAACCATGAAAGACGGTAAAGTTCTCGTTGAGCTGCAATTGAGAAGTGGTTTCAGAACGAACGACATCAACTTTAACCAATTAACAAGCTTCGAGGTGAAAGTAGATTCCCGTCCCGAGCATTTTATTACCGTCTGGATTCCTATTGGTCAGCTCAGCGAGTTTGCCAAATCACTCGATATGGTTTCGCTTGTGCATAGACCTTTAGAACCTATGCCGGATATTATCAGCGAAGGTGTTGATCTGATTGGCGCTGTGGAGTTTCACGACTTCGGAATATCAGGCGAGGGAGTTACCTTAGCTGTCTTTGATGCCGGTTTTGCACAATCTACTGAAGCGAGAGAGGATGGCGAGCTGCCTGATTTCAGAGCAGTAAACTACACTGGGGAAGCTTTCAATGAAGGCAATGTGCATGGTACAGGATGTGCAGAGATTATTTACGATCTCGCGCCGGATGCTGAATTCTCTCTTGTTAAAATAACCAATTCGGCACATTTTGAGGAAGCAATCACTTGGGCAGTTGATCAGGGTATAGATGTTGTCAGTATGTCGCTTGCCTGGTGGATTCCTCAGGATGATTATTACAATGGCAATGATGTGATGTCGGAGCTTGTAAATGACGCTTTCGACACCGGGCTGCTGTTTGTGAATTCGTCAGGGAATTATGCAAATCAGCACTACAGAGCGGATTTGGATGATCAGGATCAGGAAGACAATTTCCATCGTTTCGCTGATGGGATTGTTGTAAATCATTTCGGACCCAATACAGAACAAGCTTATAATATTGGTGAAAACGTAAATATAACCGCTTCGCTGGTATGGGATGATTACCCTGTATCAGATCAGGATATTGATTTTCAGTTAGTATGGTATAATGGTGATGGATGGGTGACTGTAGCCGCTTCGGAAGGCGAACAAAACGGTGATGACCGTCCTACTGAGTACATCAGTTATGTTACTGAAAATGCAGGACAACACGGGCTTCGAGTTCATGCTTATGATGCAGAAAACGGCAGAGATTTCACCATCATCACAAATTATAATCTTGGTTACAGAACTCCTGAAGGCAGCATGGGAATTCCCGCAGTAGCTGAAAACTGCTTCACGGTTGGCGCTATGTATTGGAATGACTGGAATGTTGGTGAAGCCACGGTTGAATCTTTCAGCTCGCGTGGTCCAACCTATGATGATCGCATTAAACCGGAAATCGTTGGTCCTGATGCTGTTTCAACCCTTGTTTATGGTGAAGAGGCTTTCTACGGTACATCCGCAGCCTGCCCTCATGTAGCGGGAGCGGCAGCGTTAGTGCTGGCAGAAGACCTTAACAGGACGAATCAGGATATATGGGATAACTTAGTTGATAATGCTGTTGATCATGGTGAAGAAGGAAGGGATAACCTGTTTGGGTGGGGGAAGGTGCAGTTGGAGGCTCAAGAAGCAAGTGATAATTTATCTGAATTTAAAATTACTGCCGATGATGCGGCTGCCGGAGACTGGTTTGGTGGACGCGTATCAATCGATGGTGATTATGCAATTGTTGGAGCCTACCATGATGATGATAATGGTGAGGAATCGGGTTCTGCATATATCTTCTTAAAAAACGGCAATGATTGGATTCAACAGGCAAAACTCACGCCTGAAGACGGCGCAGCAGGTGATTGGTTTGGTACACCTGTTCATATTAATGGTGAGTACGCAATTATAGGTTCACATAGAGATAATGATGATGGTCATTGGTCCGGTTCTGCATACATATTCAAGCGCAACGGTGAAGAATGGTCACAACAAGCGAAACTTACGGCAAATGATGCCGAAGCAGATGATATATTTGGCAATGGTGTTGCTATAAGTAATGATTTTGCTGTTATTGGAGCCCAATTTGAGGATAATCGAACGGGGTCAATCTATGTATTTGTACGTAATGGAAATGAATGGACACAACATGCCAAATTGACAGCAGATGATGCGGAGGCTGGAGATCATTTCGGTTGTGAGGTTTCGATTTTTGGCAATTATATAGTAACAGGTGGACATGAAAGCGATGATGATGGGAATAGCTCTGGATCTGCTTATATTTTCTATTATAATGGTGAGGAATGGACTCAACAGGCTAAGTTAACGGCAAGCGATGCTGACGAAGGTGATGTCTTTGGTGAGCACGTTAGTATAGACGGAGAACGTGTCATCATTGGTGCGCCTTACAATAGTGATGACGCTTGGTGTTCAGGCGCGGCGTACATTTTTGTACGTGATGGCAATGAATGGAACGAACAAGCGAAACTTACGGCAAGCGATCCTGCTGAGGACGACTGCTTCGGCAACCAGGTTTGGATAGACGGTGATTATGCGATAGTCTCAGGCAGCCAAAGTAGAGGGGCAGGCGCAGCTTATTTATTTGAATATGACGGTGAGAATTGGAACGAAACAATAAAACTGACCCCTGCAGATGGATCTGATGGTGACTATTTTGGAAGCGATGTTTCAATAGATGGGAATTATGTTCTCGTAGGCGCTCAAACCGACGATGACAATGGTGAAAACTCAGGTTCGGCTTATATTTATACAGGATTTGCAGAGGAACAGGAAGCTAACATCAGCCTTCTCGGACACTTAGAGACACCTGACAATGCGTCGTTTGTTGTAGTTAGAGATAATACTGCTTATATAGCATGCTATCAAAGTGGTTTAATGATTGTAGATGTTTCAGACCCTGAAAATCCTGAAGAAATAAGTACTTTCAATACACCAGGTGATGGAAGGAGAGTGACAATCAGGGATAATCTTGCATATGTTGGTGATGGTTGGAGAGGATTGCAAATTATTGATATTTCTGATTTGGAAAATCCAGAGGGAATTGGCTCAATTCAACCAAGACACTTTACGTATTGTGCTGCCGTTAGAGATGATTTTGCTTATGTATGTGAAGATGGTGCCGGTCTTCGTATAGTAGATATATCGGACCCTACTAATCCAAGTGAAATTAGTGTTTATGATACTCCTGGCTCCGCATATCGCGTTGAAATTATGGACAATTTGGCGTATGTAGCTGATGCAGTAGAAGGTCTTAGAATAATTGATATTTCAGATCCGGAAAACTTAGAGGAAGTTGGCTCTTTGAATACTGATGGTTATACATATAATGTGGATGTTATTGATAATTTGGCGTATTTAGCAGATGGATCAAATGGTTTGCTCATTGTCGATATATCTGATCCTTCTGATCCTCGCGAGATTGCACATTATGAGACACCAAGTATAGCGCGTGATGTTCTTGTAAGAGAAAATTTAGCTTTCATAGCGGATCAATCTGATGGCGTGATAGTAATTGACATTTCAGATATTGACAATCTTCATGAAATTACTTCTTATGACACTGATGGAACATGCTATCGATTGGCACTTCAAGAAGATATGCTCTATGTTGCTGATTTTGAGAATGGTCTGGTGATTCTGGATATATCTGATTTTATCGAAGCTGAGGAAGAAGTACCTTCCATTGCCGTCAGCCCGGGTTCTATCGAAACCAACCTTGACATCCCAGCAACCGAAGATCAAACACTAACGATAAGTAACCGAGGCGAAGGAGTCCTTGATTTTGAAATTGAGAAGGTTCTGGTGTCTGAACCGGAGCGGATTGTCAGAAGAGATGATAACAGGCGTCAATTGAGGGGAGCCGGCAGGGATTCGCAGACAGGAATGTCTGCCCTACCGGCTATTAATTTACAAACAAGAGTGTCGGCACCACCACCTTTTAGTTCGCAGACAAGAATGTCTGCGCCACCGAAGGCAGCCAATCAAACCAGCCCATTGCGTGATAATTCTGGTGATGATCTTGCTTCCTACGAAGTTCCTTACGACAACTGGACAGGTTTGGCTTGGGACGGTCAATATATGTGGGGTCTTAGCTATACGAACAACAGAATGATCGCTTATAATCCTGAAAACGGTGATGTCGTTCATAATATTGAGATGCGAGGTGGTCCATTAGGGATGACATTTGACGGGGAGCTTATTTGGGCAGGTAACTGGGATGGAGATATGATCTCGTTCTGGGATACTGATGGTAATTATGTTGGTGAAGCGCGAATGCCAT
>JAIPJL010000055.1 GCA_021734165.1 bacterium
AATGTTTAACAAAGGAAACGCAAGTTGAAATTCGCAAAACTTACTTTAGCTCTACTGCTTGCAGCGAGTATATCATTCGTAGGATGTCTTGGTGACGATGATAATCCGGCAGCATCTTCAGGCTCTATCGTTGGCAAATGGCTCCTGACGGATGTAACAATAGATGGTACTAAGATGGAAGAAATCTATCCATATTATCTTGTTTTTGAAGAAGACAGTACCGGACAGCGTCTGGATATGGATAATAATTTACTACATGATTTTACCTGGAATGTTGATAGTGATAAACTCACATTCAATTATCATGAAGGTGGATCTGAAATCAGGGATTTTTCAGTTACAAGCACTAAACTGATTATCGAGATGGTCTATGTGATGGAAGACTATACTGAGCATTTTATAGAGACTTTTACTCGTCAATAATTATCTGATGATAAAGTAATCCAGAACGTATAAAGGGCGTTGTTGAGCGTGTTGCCGACAATGCCCTTTTATTTTTGCAGGCATTGAGGATCATTATATGTTTGTATTAAAGGACGGATTGATTGACGAACTGATTAGATATTGTTTGTGGATTCTAATTTGAGCGCTGTTATCCTGTCCAACCATCTTACCGGTAAAAACGCCTGCTTTATTTGTAGATGCACAATCCTGCCAAAAATTTCGATTTTCTCTTTTATTCTGACAGTTCAATTCTTAACTTATATTCGCCCTTCGATTTTGCCTGCATGTTATTGAGTTAAAAAAATCATTTAGGAAGTACTACTAAGCGCCTTTATACTGGAATTACAACCACATCCCGGAGGATCGCAGATGAAGAAGTCAACAGTTATTTTCCTGTTTGTTTCACTGATCGCTTTTTGCGTAATTGAACAATCATTTGCCCGTAATGCAGTAAGGTTTAACCGCGAGAATTTAGAGCGGATTGAAATTCCTGATTCTGAAACTCTCGATATTGAAGGACAGGCGATAACGCTTGAAGCTTGGATCAAAGCGCCTGAACTTGAACATATCGAGCAGACTTTCCTCAACAAAGAAAACTCCTATGAATTGAAGGTTGACAGAGGAACGGTCTCGGTTGCGATAATGGCAGAATTCGGACCCGAGCCCTGGGGCTGGGAGTGGCTCGGCTACGCTGAAATCCGTGAGAATGAATGGGAACATGTAGCTGCAACCTACGATGGTGAGTATGTACGGGTCTATGTTAATGGTGAAGAATGCTCCGCAGATACCCTCAGAGGGGACATACAGCCTAGCGATAGCTCACTCTTTTTCGGTAACAGACCCATCCTCGAATTTGATCGCCCCTATAACGGTGACCTCGACGAAGTCAGGATCTGGAACATCGTACGCAGCCCGGAGGAAATAAACGAAACCATGAACGTACTTCTGACAGGTGAGGAAGATGGCTTGGTCGGTTACTGGAGGTTTGATGAAGGTGAAGGTCAGGAAGTGCATGACTTGTCACCAAATCAAAATAACGGCTTCTTTGGCACGGAAGAGGGTGAAGATGATGAAGATCCAACCTGGGTAGAGTCTGATGCTCCGGTGTATGGAGGTATCATTGAATTTTCACCTCAACAATTTTCGATACCTCCAATTGCTGGTGGAGAGGTTGTGGAAGAGGCTCTGATTCTGTCAAACATTGCTGAAGATGATGATTTTAATGTAATAAGTTTTGATATTACTTATGAAGATGAACAAGCAGATTGGCTCAGTGTTGATCCACTTGATGGAGAAATAAATCCTGATGAAGAGGTTGAAGTCACGATTTCGATAAACACAGAAGAAATAGAGACTGGTGAATATAATTCTAACCTGATGTTATCCTGTAATGCCGTAAACCTTCACTCGACCATAATCCCTGTCAGCATGGTTGTTGTCGAAGGTTCAGGCAGGCTATTCGGTCAGGTAACAAGCCTTGCCACCGGTGAGCCTGTTGAAAATGCTCTTGTGAATATCCTGGATTACGATTTGGAAACACTGACTGATGACGAGGGTAACTATGAATTTAACGATATAGGCGCTTTTACCTATGATATGATTGTAACTGTTGATAACTTTGTGGACTGCGAAGGGAATGACGTCAGCGTTGAGGATGAAGCTGATGTAGAGCAGAACTTTTTGCTCTTACACCGTGAATTTACCCCCAATGAAGATCATATTGAACTAATTATGACAGTTGATGATTCATTAACCACATACTTGACAATCGAAAACAACGGCACTGCGGCTGTTAATTGGGAGGCTGAGTTAGTAATTCCTGATTCGATTTTCAATAGACCAATTATTTATAACCTTTTTGAACAAGCCTATGATAGTCTGCAATGGGTTCTTTTTATGAATGATTGCTTTTACTTCTCTTATGAACGTTTTGGTTTGGTTTTAAACAGAGAATGGGATATTGTAGCGGAATTTGAACTACCTGGGGAGCAAAAGGATGCGGCTAGTGATGGACAGCTTATATGGATGGCAAGGGGGCAGATTATCTCAGTTTTAAATATTGATGGTTTTGATATAATTCGTGATTTTGAAGGACCTCATGAGAATACAACAGCCATCACATGGGATTCTGAAAGGGAAATACTCTGGACAAGCGGTACAGATACAGATATTATCGGAATAGATACGGATGGTAATGTTGTTGATACAATTCAAAATAGGGGATTTGAAATACGTGGATTAGCGTTTCATCCTGAAGATACGAATGGCTTTCAATTATGTATTTTACATGTAGTTAATGAGAATCCGAAACTTCATAAATTGAATATTGAAAATGGCGATACATTAGCTGTAAATTTACCGCTTCTTTCCGGGGATGTACCACCAACCAGCGCTTTTATAGGTAATCAATATAATGCTGATCGGTGGGAATTGATAGCTGCGTTTGGCAATCCCGAATATTATTGCAGAAGTTGGTTTGGAATATGGGATCTCGAAGCAAATTCAGGTTGGGTTACTGTTGAGCCGGATTCAGGGGAGATAGCAGACAGTTCTGAAACCGAATTGACCTTAATTTTCGATACTCACGAGCTTTTATCAGCCGATTACCATGCCGATCTGTTATTTCACCATAACGCACCCGGTGGCGAAGTATCAATACCGATTGATCTGACCGTCAATCCAAGCGATATTGATAAGGAAAAGAAAGTTTTTCAACCAAGTCAATTCAGCATTTCGGAGGTTTATCCCAATCCCTTTAATTCACTGACATATATCACATACGAAGTGCCTGAGGTGTCTAGTATTTCTGTTAAAGTCTATGATCTTGCTGGACGTATTGTGACAACTCTTGTTAATAGTGAGCACAAAGCGGGAACTTTCACAACTGCCTGGAATGCACGTGATGCTGCTTCTGGGGTCTATTTAATAAGGATGCAGGCTGACAGGTTCAGTCAAACGAAGAAGTTATTACTAATCAGGTGAGATAAAAACTAACCACAGAGGCACAGAGACACAGAGATTCTTAATATACTTTGTGCCTTTGTGCCTTTGTGTCTCTGTGGTTAATCCATCGTCGCTTAAAGTTAAGCTCTTTCTGCTATTTTTCAAATTGAACAACATCCGGCTGGCATTGTATAAATTCCGATGCAGAACTTTGGCTGACGGCAGGCTGTTTGTAATAAGGAATTACGTTAACCGTCGCAGGTCGGGATAGAATCGAAGCGCCAAATCCGGTTACAAATCCGATCATAAGTATGGCTGCTATTTTTAGTATATTACTCAATTCCGATTTAGCAGTCGGCAGAGGAATTACCGGAGTTTTCAGTATCGGTTTTATACTGCTTAAAAATCGAATATCACCCTCGATCTTTTTGTATTTATCACGGCAGTTACCGCATCTTTCAATATGGATTCTGACGTCATCCTTCTCATCAGCTTTTAAAATTCCAAGCGCATATTTAACGAGCGTGTCTTCATGTATGTGTTTCATTCCAGTATTCCTCTTTTACGTAGTTCCTCACGGCAAGTTTTTACCGCATAAAATATTCTCGATTTGACAGTTCCCAAAGGGACGTCTAATTCAGCAGCGATCTCTTCGTAACTTAGTTCACCGTATAACCTTAGAACTAGAATATCTTTATGATCATCCGTAAGTGATTGAATAGCATCAGCCAGAGTCTTATCTTTTTCATTTTTAAGCGCATCTCCTATTGGATTCGAATCGTCCGGGACGTCAACATTATCAAGCGATTGCAGCCTGAATAAACGCGCTTTTTCCTTTAGAGCAAAATTGTAAGTTATCCTTGTAATATAGGCGTTGAAGCTGCCGTCGTGGTTTTGTTCTCTTACATTTATTAACCGGATAAACGCTTCCTGAGCTGCGTCTTGAGCTGAAGATAGCGAGCCTGTAATCAACATAGCGACATTTACTAAACGAAAATGATATTTATTAATCAGCTCATTCCAGGCGTTTTTACTACCTGAACGGGCTTTCTCAAGCAACTCCCAGTCGGAAGTCATTTATTTTTGCCGTGGACAGGACACAAATTTACAGGCTTTTCAATATCATCAAGTTCAGGAAAAAATTCAGCCATTTTTTCTTTGAAATCCGGATCGGTCAGTTCCTCACAGTAGAGTCTATACCATTTCAATATTGGCGTTACTAATTCAGGTGTATATTCTTTTATTGCTTCGGACATTCTCATCAATCCGGCAGTATAATTCCTTGTAAGTCCTCTTCCTGCATATCCATCTTTTGAATGTACTAGACTCCAACTTTGCAATCCTCCTGTGCGGAATTTGTACAGCCATGCATTTAAAACCCGTATAAGATCGTCCTTGAAAGTACGCTCCGGAGGTG
Source organism: bacterium (assembly GCA_021734165.1). Taxonomy (GTDB): domain Bacteria; phylum Electryoneota; class AABM5-125-24; order Hatepunaeales; family Hatepunaeaceae; genus JAIPJL01. The sequence continues at coordinate 4,805 of JAIPJL010000055.1, forward strand.
TTACAAGCATGACGAGTCCAAGCTGTTTTGCTTCACTAAAATATCTCTCAATATCTTCAGTCATGTTAAGCGTGGCTGCAAAATATACAGGCAGCCCTTTCTTTGACGCTTCTTGGATGATTCTTACAATCAGAGTATCACCGAATAATCCACCAGACGTCATTGCTTTGCCGGCTTCTTTATATTGTTTGATGATATTCTCACGAAGATCAGTAAGTCCCTGCTTTGATATGAATTGCGGGACGCCTCTCTCTATTATATATGACGGATACCAGTCTGTATTTAACAATGACCTGTTAACGATCTTGACATCGGGACGAATGTTTAACAGCTTCGTCAATATCCAACCGGGATAAGTGTCGTTATCTCCATTTGTGATCAACAGAGCGTTCGTATCCAGACACATCAGCGTATTATAGTTGTAATCCATGACTTCTTCGGCTATTTCCCCGCTGTGAAGAAGGTTATTTAAGGCAACATCGAGTCTTTCGTCATCTCTTGCGTCCATGTAGTGAATCACTAATGAGAACCAGGGATCCATGTAAGACGGGTCCAATTCTGCAGAGCGTTCAAGATAGTTACGTCCGATATCATAGTCATGTTTACCGTGTTCTTTGCATGATGCAAGATATAGAATAGTTGGGTTGCCGGGATATTTGGTTAATCCTTTTTGCAGGAGTTTATCAAACTTGGGATCTCCAGCATAGCGAGCAGCATACATCCAGTTTGCATAAGCGTCTTCGGATGGGAATCTTTTATAGTAGGCTTTCCATTTTTGAGCGAGATCGGCGTATGTATCCTTGTCGTAGATGACTTTTCTTTTACTGAAAATCTGTTCCGGTCTGACAAGGTCTTCATGTTTTTCAGGACAACTGAAAAGAAACATTGACAGGACAACTAAAGCTCCTGCGAGAAACACCCAGTAGCGTAAATATTTCATGTTTGTCTCCGTTAGTGAATTGAAAAATGTGCGGTTTTTTCCAATGATGTGTCACGCTAAATTAAGTTTACTATTTATATAATCCTTTAATTAATGATTTTGTTCACCAAATATTTGGGTTCTTCTCTATATTGTGTGAGTAACAATATATATATTTCGAATTACCGCTAATTTTATCGGAATTCCCTTAAAGTCAGGTAAGCCATAGCCTCGAATGCGTGCTGTTTTTCGCGATCCATATACACCGTGAATTCGAGATTTTGGATGAGCTTAAAGCTGTTATCATTTAACCAATCAGAAATCTGCTTAAAATTATGGCGGTACATTGTAACTTTCAAGTCGGAGCCGGTATGCTCAGAGCCAACAACTACTTTTGCCTCATCCCCTATTTCTCTTCTGCCTACAACAAAGACAAATATGCCATTATCTCTGATAATCCGCGCTACTTCGCCGAATATCCCGGATAAATCATTAAAGAAATTCAGGACGCCTACACATACGCAGTGATCTATCGAGGCATCATTGTATGGATAAGGAGCGAAATTAATATCATGCAATGAAAGGTTATCGGTCAATCCCTTTTCACGGCATATATCCAGCATAGCCTTCGAATTATCCATACCATATACACCTAATCCAGCCTGATGAAATAACCTGGCGGCGAGCCCAGTGCCGATTCCCAGATCAAGTATAGACTGACCCGGTTGGATGTATTTGTAAGCCATGCCAAAAGCAACCTCCGGTCCAAGCCATCCGGTTGCTTCGGCTTCCTGATCGTAGTAATCCAATTTAAATCAACCTTTTCCTCTTTATGATTCTATTTTCGATCTGAAATATTTCCTCATTTTAACAACATGATCTTCTGTGTGAATTGCTGTCCTGCTGCATCCAACCGCACAACATACAATCCTGACGGCAGATTATCTGCTATTAGAGTTGTAGTGAATATCCCTGCTTCCCGATTACCGTTAAACAGTGTCATCACCCTGCGTCCGCTTAAGTCGTTGAGAACAAGTCGCGTAGGACTTGGCTTGCTAAGCCCGTAAGTGATGGTAGTGGTGGAATTGAAGGGATTGGGGTAAGGTGAATGTAGCTCGAAACCATTAGGCAGCGAAGGATCAAGAAGCCTGGGTACTGTTACAGGATCAGGTTCAGTTTTCAAGAGATATGTACCAGCATTTGCCTTACCGGCGACATAATATCCTCCATTATTTGCATGCAACATTGATTGGGCTCCCCAGATGCTTCCTTCACTGTACCTTCCTGACCATAGTCTATCACCACAAGAGTCAATTCTGAATAACAGTAACGGTATTTGAGATCTATAACCAGTACAACCTCCAATAAGGAATCCACCATCAGGAACCTGTAGTATCACATCTCCAAAGTCCATTGATAAATCATCCGGATCCTCATTATGATGGTGTGTGCGTGTCCATTCTTCCTCGCCATCTGAATCTGTTTTGACAATGTATAATGCATCTTCAAAGACCACAAAGCCAACCATTGCGAATCCGCCATCATCGGTACGAATAGCATCACCAAAATATTCATCACCTTCAGTTCCATACGTTTTTAACCAGATTTCTTCACCGTTTTCATCAGTTTTTACTAGAAAAAAATCTCTTAAAACGTTGCAGCCAAAAGATTCAGTACATCCGGCAAGTACGATATCTCCATTTTCGAGAACAAATACTCTCTCAAATATGTTAGTATCATATTCATCACCACCCCAGTTTCTGTACCAAAGCGAATCACCATCTTCGTCAACTTTCATAAGGAATGCATAACTACGAGCTGATCCTGCTAAATAAAAACCACCATCTTCAATTTGAGCGACATCCCTAATTGTACCCCCTCCCTCGAGTGTGTATCTTCTTTCCCAGATTATCTCGCCATTATTATTTGTTCTAACAAGATATGCTGCATTCGGTGGGTTCTTGACAGAGTCAGGAGGAAAATCCATACTGTCTTCTGAGCGACCTCCAAATACAAATCCACTATCTGCAATTGTAATAACTGTGTAAAAGCCCTCACGGGACAAACGTTCACCGTAACTCCTTCTCCATATCAGATCCCCATTACTGTTAGTTTTGATTGCCAGTCCATCCTCAATCAGTGTATCGGCCTCTATAGGATCGTATTTATTCCCTGCCATTACAATACCACCATCAAATGTAAAGGTTGAACTGAAACACCAGTAATCAAAGGGTCTCTCATAATAGTATTGCTCCCATTCTATTTCCGGTTGAGCATGTACAATTCCCGACATGATGAACAGAATAAACAGGATTTTCTTAATCATTAATTACTCCCTAAATCATCTAAAGCGTTTAACATTTTGCAAACAAGCTACTTACATACCATGTTCAGTTTATCTGAATATAATAGTAATTTAACACAGGCTTTAGCGCCTTGCGCCACTGTATCAGTTAAAATTTTCATAGTCATTAACATCTTTGTGTCTTTGAGTCTTAGTGGTTAGTTCTCACCTGACCAAAACGAGTTTCCTTGATTGGCTAAAACTCCCTGCATTCATTCTGCATATATAAATGCCTGAAGGAAATTCATCAGCATCCCATACAACACTATGATAACCTGCTTCAATCACGCCGTTAACCACTGTGGCAACCTCTCTGCCTGATAAATCATAGATCGCTATGCGCGTAGGAGCTGCTCTATCAAGCCCGTAGGTGATAGTAGTTGTTGAATTAAACGGATTGGGATAAGGTTCTGATAATTCCATGCTAACGGGATTTACATTCTGCTCCGGATTGACATCGACGAGGTTACCGGTTAAGAGCTGAAAATCATCGATGCGCATACCGTCAAGTGGTTCGGAGTTTCGGGGTGTATAGGTACGAAAGCGAACTCGCACCGGTTCAGCACGCCCGAGGCAGTAATCGGGAAGTTCAATAGTCCTCAATTGCCAAGTGTCCTGACTACCTGTAAAACGTGTAGCTTCACGCCAGCGGTTACTGTTAATCTCTCGAATTTCAAGAATACAGCGCTCACCGGCATCAGAGTCAAATTGGTGTTTTTCATAGAATCTTAAACGGGCGCGGTCAAAAATTGCCAGGTTCCAGTCCTCATCAATTTCTGCGGTTGCTTCTCTCAGCAGATCCAATTCAACATTGTCAGGACGATCATGCAGACTCCATGAGCCATTTGCCTGATCTTGATCCGAGCGCTGCCATCCATCAATGTTCCAACGTCTGTTAGCCTTTTCAAAATTATCAACCAATACTTCCGATGTGATTTCGAAAGTATGTAACTGACCGGAAGCTGTATTCCCAGCTTCTGAAGCATCCAAAGCGGTAATTATGTATCTGATGAAAGTCTGTTCAGCTACCGACCAGTGAAGTCTGCCTGTGAAAAGATTTGTATCTTCCTGGGATCTTTCCAGAGTAATTATCCCGCCAGGTTCCAACCTCCCCCAGTACCAGCTTAAGGATACTTCACTAACTCCGATATTATCAACAACTCTGGCGCCGACAGCCATTTCACCATCCGGAAACGGTGAATTAGGCAGGGAATCTACCTCTACAATAACAGGAGGAGCTCTGTCAGGTCCGATGTGAAATGTTAGGTATTCAAACGGCGCTTCAGGTGGATAAGTACTGAATACACCGGAAGTGTCCGTCGCAAGTAAATAGTAAGATACATCTACTTCCTGATGAGGAGCCGGAATGAAAGCCTCGTACACATTTTCAGCATCGGTAGTTTCAAGATTAAGTGTGTCCGGATCATCGTCATTGAAACTGTAAATAAGCAATAATCCGTCATTATCAAGGGAGTGTTCTGAATGTATGGCTGCGGTAACCGGACGATATGAGTTTATATCTTCCGTATCCCTGACAGGCAGGTGAGTAATACATGGACTGTATTGACCGAAGGTAAATATTTCACGCTCTTCAGAGGATTCAACTATCAACTGCCTGAAACGCCCATCAGCAATACACTGATCGCTTTCGAGAAGCGCTTCAGCGGTAATCGGTACTGTTACGCTGTCTCCGAGTGAATATAAATGATCGATTACGACACTGTTCCAAAGATCACGTTCACCAGACGCGAGACGTATTTCGATCAGCAGTGATGACCAGAGTTGACCGGCATCGTGATTGTCGAGTTCAGTTACATCCGGATAATGATAATCGCTGTTGAGCACACGACCTTCCCAGAAATCGTTGTGACCGTCCCAATTGAAGAGTAGATTTGGTTGAAAATCGGGAGCAATATATAAAGACCAATCCCCAGCGAAGTAATCGCACAGTCCCTCTGACAACAGTCTGGTATCCCCGCCCCGCCAATCAGCGATTATCCTTTCTATTAACGCATGACCGTATTCATGCAGTAAAACATCAGCATCTTCAGCATCATCAACACCACCGGAGCCGGTTGTAATGATTTCGGTTTGTGGGCTGAAGAACGAGAAATCCTCGTCTATTCCGTTAGTATTAACAAGCTGCGGACTTGGTGGTAAGTCATCAAATCCAAGAGATCTGATATAGCGAGCTTGGCGGTCAATGTGAAAATACGCCATGACTTCTTCAAAATGATCATCATTTCTGTCAAATATGAATTCAGCTTCCTCAAAGCGCGCTCTGTCTTCCGTTGGTTCAGTATCAACATTCGGACCGGAGAGTATATATAAATCATCTTCGTCTCTTGATATGTCGTAAAGCTCAATTTCGGAATATGCCTCATTTGGAACAGCGTCAGCATCATCATGATTATCTCGAAGAGTTGTGTCACCGGATGCTGTTATCGGATCGGGATCGAAAACCAGACCGTTTCCGGTTAAAAACCGCAGTTGATCTTCAATCTGTAGGATAATGCCATTCTCAGCGTTTACAATAACTTCCCAATCTCCAAGCGGTTCAGCAGCCGGAACTAAGACCTGCCAGCAGACTAAAGGCATACCGTCAACAGGAAGGATGACTTTATAGACTTTAATATCACCTCTTAAACCGGTTGGTTTTATACGGTTAACTGCTATGTTTTCAGCCTCATCAGCGCTAATTCTTTCATTTATATCCGCTTTATCTGACCATCTGCAAATTGTCGAGTATATACAACGTGGCTTGTTGTCAGCAGAAAGTCTGATAATCAAAGAACTGCCAAGTACCGGAATATCCCGAAAATATTGCTTCAATCGGATCGTTGTACCAAATGGTGTTTCAATGGTTGAAACAGCTTGCAATTCATCTGATTCATATATGTCTCCCATATTTACTGCAGAGAGGACATCCTTAACAGAGTACACCGTGCCAGTCTCAGAACTGAAGCTCATCCAGACAGGTTGTGAGCCTTCCATGCAGTTCCTGCCTGTAGATGCCTGTACAGCGTTGCTTCCCGACAGCAGAAACAGAAGGCTTAACAAGAGTCTTAACGTTATTTGCAGACCTGTGTACACGTCTCTCAAAAATAATTCAGGTTGATTACTAATTCAAATATACGAATAAACTTCAGCTTTATCAATGAGAGATAAGTATGAAAGTGTGAAAGTGAAAAAGTGTAAAAGTTGGGGAAAGACTGTCATTCCCGCGAAGGCAGGAATCTAAAAGAGCTATATGCTTAAATATTAAACAGATATAGATACCTGTCTTCGCAGGTATGACAATAGAAGGCAATATTAAATAGAGCTTGAGGACATCCTGCAGTATTTGTATTGGTATTACATATCATACAATTTTTAAATTAATGTGACTTATAAAGATTTTATGCTTGACAATCTAATACAATTGTTGTATATTTACACCGTAATAATTGATTAAGGGAGTTCGATATGTGTGCAACAGTCGATCAAATTCAAGATAAGCTTAATCCGGTAATAGATGTGGATGAGCTTCAGAACGAGAATGGCAAGCTTCATCGTAATAATGATGAAAGTCTTAATAATCAGGAAGATACGATACAATTGAAGGTTCAGTTTAATCAAGTTCTGAAACCTGTTTATAAACCTTCCTGGAATGGGGAGCTGTCCCCAAAAAGAGAAGATCATTGCAAAGATTCTGATATTTATAAATGTGGTAGATAAACTACATTTATATATCAAGAATAGACAAACAAACAGTAAGCAATACGGAGGTAAATAATGGCAAGTCAATTTACAATTGACAACAGCGGTATCGGTGGAACGCCGTTTCTGACGTTTTCAATCGATACAACCGCCGATAAGGATTTCACTCAGGATGATCTCGACGATAACCTTTCAGCGTGTGTAATCTCGGACAACAACGAAGTTGGAATGGGTTCGGCAGGCGACAAACTGTTCGGCAAGGTTGTCTGGGTGTCGCAGGAATTGCAGTCCGGAACGACAATCCCAGCTTTATGTGCGGTACAAGCTCGTGGTGTGGCGCGGTTTAAATACGCTGCCACTGCTCCGGATGTTAACCAGATGGTTGAGGTCGATGGCGCAGGTAAAGTCAGACAGGCATCGGCGGACGCAGACATCGCTGCCGGCGGTCATTTAATGCGCGGTCAGGTCATCGCCAAGGATACATCAGCCGGAACGGTCGATGTGTGGCTTGGATGAAATTGGAAGTTATGAGTGATGAATGATTAAGCAGTGTGGCGTCAAACGTCTCGTTTGACGCAAAACACTAAGAATAATCACAAATTACTGTGTCAAACGGGACGTTTGACACAACTTTAAATCAGAATTTAGATCGAGAATAAGGAGAAATAATGGAAGTAAATCTTGATAATGCAGGAAAGCTCAAGGACATGATTGTCCGGCATTCACGCGCAGGAAATACTGCGCTCTATTCGGAAGCCCAGGAGCAGGGGATCACTTTTTCAGAATTGCTTGAAGAATTGGATCCAAGTCCTCCCGACTCAAAACTGGACGCCTTTGAAAGACAGTTAATGCTGCTCGATATTCGCGCAGATAACCCGCGTTCGATAACCATGGAGCAGTTCTTCGTTGGCGGTGGATTGCTGCTGCTGCCGGAATACATACTGCGTGAAGTAAAACGCGGTTATCGCATGGTGCAGGATCCGACCGATCTGGTTGCAACGGTTGTTCGTGACGCCGGTCCTACGGTGCGTCCTATTTACATCAAGACTGAAAATGCGAAAAAGTCACTTGGTAAAAAAGGTACAGGCGGAGGCGCTGCCTACCCCAGAGTCGAACTGCTCTATAGCGACAAAGAAGCGAATATCCTTGACCGAGGCAGGCAGTTTGATTTCTCTTACCGTGTGATTCGTAATCAGAAACTGACCGAATTTCGCGTTTTTCTCTGGTGGATCGGCGCTCAGATGGCTTACGACGAAATCGACGACATATATGATGTGCTTTTAAACGGTGATGGAACCTCTGACGCTGCAACCGACGTCTTCAACGGTGTGGGAGGAACATTCGGTTACAGCGATCTGGTTCACCTTGCTATGTCGTTTGAGGTCCCATGCAGCATGACTCATATAATCGCGGCATCGAACGACATCGAAACCATCGTCAACATAAGCGAGCTTAAAGACCCGGAAGCATGGGGGCAGCGTGAGCTGATGAGACGTAGCGGTGATTATCGCTCGTTTCTGCCGGTGAACGCCAGGTTGGTGATTGCGCCTAATGCAACTGCTACCAAGATCATCGGTCTTGACAGCCGTTTTGCTATTCGCGAAACGGTAGCTCAGCCTCTGATGATCGAGGTTGACAAGGTTATCAATCAGAAGCTGGAATCGGCAGTGGTGTCGAAGGAATCGGTCTATACGATTATGGTTGAAGGCGCTGGGAAACTGTCGGATTACTAAGTAGTTCATCGAGTAGTGCCGTCAGACGTCCTCGTCTGACGGAAAAACAATGAGCTAAGAGTCAGGCGAGGATACCTGACGCTACTCTAAATTTAATATGTCATTCCTGCGTAGGCAGGAATCTAAAAGAGCTAAGTATCTAATTATCAGGCAACTATAGATACTTGCCTTCGCAGGTATGACACCCTAAAGATGATCTCCCGCAAGCGCTATACGGGTATAAAATAACAAAGATGACCCTGACTGCGCCGCGGGAGATCACAAGTTCAGTTCCGGATTAACGAAGCTTGCGTTGTTGATAAAAGCACAAGCAAGCTTGTGCACTCCACAGGAATATAAAGGATAAACGATGTCCATCAATAAAACGCTAAACTATCTCTTAGCAAAGCGCTCGGAAGTGATGCTAAGCTTCTCAGCACAGGTCACAACCTCTTCAACATACCTGAAAGGCGCCGGTGGTGAAGCCGGTGACGGTTTTCCAATGCCCAAAAATGCGCGTATTTACCGCATAGACTGCTGGGACGGTGTTTTACTATCCAGTAATACAGGAAACGTCTGTGTAAGCCAGGGTGATAGAATCTCAGTTTATGCAACCATTAACGCTGGAACTTTTGATGTCAGCATTCGGGTTAATGGAGTCAATTCGGCGTTGCTTGTAAACGGAGTTGCTGCAAACGCTACTCTCATGGTGACTCTTTATTTAAAAATGATATAAACGGGAAATCAATATGTCCTGGACAAACTCAACAACGGTAAAGAAACATCTCTTCGATCTGGATAAACTGACAGTCGATTACGCTGATGTGAAGGTCAAATTTGGAGCAACCGGAGGCGCCGACCTGCCTCACAAGGGTCTGGTTTCCGGTAGTGAAGTGGTTAAAACGCTGGCTTCGTTTGAGCCTGTTTCTGATCCTGCAATAACGCTTAACGGTGAAGATTGGGGTGATCTTACCCACAGTAAACTCCATCCGAATGAGATCGTTTTGACAGACGATGACGGACTTGAAACGCTTTATCAACACGATGTGGACTACGCTGTTGATTTCGTAAACGGCAGGATCAGACGCATAGACACAGGAAACATCGGTGACGGCGCATCCGTTTCGGTTTACTATCTGCGTTATTCGACTATGGTTAAGGATACCGATTACACTATCGATTATGACTCTGGACAAGTAGCTATTAAAGCAGGTGGAGCACTTGAGCCTAATACCGAAATCTGGGTGGATTATCAGTTGTCTGCCGCCTCAGGCGCGGATCAGCTTATCGATGAAGCAATAACTGAAGCAGAGGATAAAATACTTGCCAATCTTAAGGATGAATATGATGGCTCATCGACCGACCAGGGATTGAAAACAGGCGCAGCCGAACTTACGATGGCTGTTGTTTGTCGTGGATTGGCGTCGAGAGCTTTATCCGACGGTTTGACGTCTGCTGAAGGACGCGCTCGCGGCTGGCGGGATTTGTCCGTTCAGTACGAGCTTGCAGCCTGGCGAACTCTGAGACCTTTCCTGAAATCACCGCAGATTGCTCCCGGCAGCAAGAAGAGTAATCAAAGCTGGGAATGGAGTTAAGAAGTGTTGAATGATGAGTTATGAGTTATGGCTTCCGATAGACAAAAATCAAAAATCAAGAATCAGGAATCACGCATCAACATAGTCTTGTCGTGGATTCAGGATAACATCCGCACAATGGATGCAACAGGCGGTTTCAAAGCCTTCCCTGATTATCCGTTTATCAGAAATCTGATAGATGCTCTGTGTGATAATCGTATCCTGATTGTCTGCAAATCGAGACAGATGATGGCAACCTGGACTGTCAGCGCTTGGATGCTCTATCGCGCCATACATGATGAGCCGGGACTTTATCTGATGCTGTCCAAAGGAGCGAGGGATTCACAGGAGTTGCTGAGGCGGCTGAAGATAATTGCAGACAATCTACCCGAAGACACTAAAGAACTGGTGACCGTTAAAAGGAAAGAAGTCGAGTTCAAATCCGGCAGCCGCATACTTTCTCTGCCTGCAACCGAAGAAGCGCCTCGTATGCACAGCCCATCCGCTGTCTTCTGGGATGAAATGGCTTTTACGCCTTACACTGAAGGAATCTGGACTGCAGTTAAGCCTGCCATTGATTCAGGTGGCAGTTTCATTGGTGTCTCAACTCCCAATGGTACGGATAATGTCTTCTATCATCTCTATACAGATAAATCAAACGGTTTCGGCAAGGCAAGACTACACTGGCGAGAGCATCCTTTACGAGACAACGCCTGGATGATGGAAGCGAAACGCGGATTATCTGAAGCGCGCTGGAAGCAGGAATATGAGCTTGATTTCAGCTCGCTCGCTGATCGCGTTTATGACGAGTTCGATTTTCATGACCATGTACTTGATAAACCGTTTCGTTGGCGTAGAGGTAGCGGTAGAACCTATAGAGGTATTGATTTCGGTTACAGACATCCTTATGTAATCTGGCTGCATCAGGACCCTGACGGTAAAATGACGGTCTTCGACGAGTGGGAAGGATTTGACGCCAAAGTCGATGAAATGATGAATGCGATTAAAAAGATAGATGCTGAGCATGGCGTAAGCGAGGATGATATTTACTTCAGTGGCTGCGATCCGGCAGGTGCTGCGATGAGTGACATCGGAATTTCTCCAGTTGAGAGAATGCGTGAAAAAGGCTTTAAACTTGTCTATAGAACATCTGAGATAATGACCGGAGTAGAACTTGTCAAATCTCTACTTAGAGACGCTGCCGGTAATATCAATCTGCGTTTTTCACCGAATGCAAAGAGAACAATCCATCATTTGCAGCATTATCGCTGGGATCCTAATCACGACAAACCGGTTAAAGACAATTACCATGATCACGCCGCCGACGCTCTCAGATATTTGATAGTCAACCTTATGGAAACTAAAAGAAATAATTGGAGCGGCGCTATGGTTGCCGGAGTGAAGTGGCGATGAGGTGATGTAGTGTCGGAGAGTGTCGTGGTGACGCTGAATCTTGTCATTCCTGCGAAGGCAGGAATCTGTTAAGATATTGTTATTATTAGATTCCCGCCTACGTGGGAATGACACTCAACTTGCAAACTTGTAAACTTGTAAACTTTTATGGAGTAACAAATGCCATTCTGGCGTAAAAAATCTAAAAAACCGTCTATTGCTGATGGTACACTTGAAGGGATGATAAAAGTCCGTGGCAGTAGGCAGCTTGATGATCAGTATGACTTCCGACCTACCAAATGGAAACCGAAGCGTGGCGTCAGGGAGTGGGAACCGCGTGCGCTTTACCGAAGTATGCAGGGCACGCAGGGGGCTGCCTGGAGACAGGTATTCTCTTATGATGGTGCAAACAAAGGAACATTCTATCGCTTCATAAGAGATTCTGTTCCGATAATCTCAGCGGGAGTTCAGGCTTGGGTAAGGTTGTGTGCTACGAAACAGTCGCAATTGATTGAAGGAAACGCAGCTCAAATTTCAAAAGCCAAAACAGCTCTGATTTTACTTGACGGCAGAATACTTGAACTGCCTTATGGCAGAGGTTCGGGACTGGATAAACTCATTGAGGCTTGTTATTTGGAGCTTTTCACAACAGGCAAATTTGCAGGTGAAGCTGTACTTACCGAAAAAGGTGACCAGATTGATCATTTCCGTTTTATTGATCCTTACCGTGTATCATGGAAACATGAGGATGAGGGCTGGGTTCCATACATCGAAATTGATAGTGATGGCGCAACATTAAATGAACCTGAATACGAGAGGATCGATCCTAAGAATTTCTACTATGGAACTCTCGGAACAGATTTCAGCAATCCTTCCGGAATTGAACCACTCGCTGCTATTCCTTTTGTAACGGAAGTTGAGCAGTTGATGCTTGAGGATATGGCAAGATCGAGTCATAACGCCGGAGTACCGCGTTTGCAGGTTCAGATAAACCGCCCTGAACGCTTAAGCTGGGAGGGTGATAACGAATACACAGATCGAGCAAACAAATACTTCCATGACACGGTCAATGAATTCCGTAACCTTGAACCCGATCAGAATGTCTTCACCTGGGGAGACGTTGAAATTAAGATGGTCGGTGGAGGTGGGTATAACTGGAACTGGAGACTGAACCGTGAACAGGTAATCGAGGATGTTATTACCGGATTGAAGCTGTTTCCATGGGTGCTCGGACGGACTCACAAGACTACCCAGAACTGGGTACAGTCACAGTATGATCTGCTGATGCAGATCGTCTCTGTGCACCAGCAGTCTGGAATCGATCTGCTTAACTGGTTATGCAATCTGGAACTTGACCTTCAGGGTATTGAAGCTTATGTCAGCCACAGTTTCAAAGATCACCCTGATCCTTTCAGGCTTGAGAGGGTGCGCGCTGACAGCGTTCATCTCGCAAACGTAGATCGCAAGGTTGAGCGCGGCTACATCTCAAAGGATGATGGAGCGCGAGAACTGGGTTATGTTAAAGCGTTTCAGAAAGAAAATAAGGAATAACAATATGTTAATCATACAAACATCACCTCCACAGGTACTCCAATATATGTGGAAATGGAGTGTTTTCGAGGCTGACAATCCGGTAGATATGCTGCTGGAAAAACTTAAGTCGGCCTTTGCTGAAAGAGGTGAAATTACAGTTGAACTTAAACGGGAGATCAACTGATGGAATGGATATACCGCGAATTATCTGGCGTTTTACTGAGCGAAAAGGTCAGCGTTTCTGATGATGATATTACCATCATCAACTCGCTGCCAAATCCTCCTCTCGTGCCGGTGACAGCGAGAGAGATTTATGTCCGTCGCTGCCGTTTGGCAGGAGATGCCGTTGACGCCGGCTTCGGGAGGTTTCGCACCACCGATCTGGATTTACTGCTGGAGCTGGTTCAGGGTGTTCCTGCGCTAATCGGTCACCGTAAGGACAGCCTTGGCGTAGCGCGCTTCTTCGGAGGCTCAATTGAACGCAACCAGGCAACCGGAGTCAGTTATATCGTGCCGAAATTCTACTGGATGAAACTGCACTCAGCAAGCGAAGACCTGCGCGTTAACATCGATGGAGGCATCTACAACGAAGCGTCACTTGGATTCACGTTCAAAAAGCCAACCTGCTCAATATGTGGTGAAGATATCCGACGCTGCGAACATATACCGGGACGTGAATATGAAAGCAAACTCTGCTTTTTTAACTACGACGAAATTATCAAAGTCACAGAAGGCTCGCTTGTCTATCGAGGCGCTCAACCCGGTACAGGATTCGCACTCGCTGATCCATTGTTAAGCCACAGCAACATTAATTCACTCCCACGTTTCAAATGGCAAGGAGCATTGTACCGCGGGATACCCGAAAAATTGATATAGTAATGTGCTGTCACGTGTCCCCACGTGACAGAAAAACAAGGATTTAATGAAGGATAACTATTGACCTGAGTGCAGTCAAACGTCTCGTTTGACTGTTCAAAGCGTAGCGTCAAACGGGACGTTTGACGCCACTTCACATTTCGTTAAGGAGAAAAAATGAAAATTAAATATCTAATCTGTCTGCTGATATTATGCACATCCCTGTTTGCCCAAACCGATGTGCAGCTTCCCAACATCAGCTCAGGCAGCCTGATCGCCGGTGAGCATTATCCGTTGATTTACTCCGGAACCGGATTGATTAAAGGATCATCAAACACACTGACCACAACCTGGTTGCAGGTCGGATTTACTTCGGAAGCAGATGAAGACGAAAACCGCAATGTCGGTATTTTCAATCCTGAAGTTTTTACGGTTGGACTTAAGCTTAGTTGTTACGGATCAGGAGATTCGACGGAAGTCAGCGCTGCACGTTTTGAATGCGCTTATGAAACGGTAACTTCTCCATATTGGAACGCTGACTCATCAAATTACTTCATTGAATCAGGCTGCTACAGCCATGATCAATATGGAATCTGGCGCTTCGAATCAATCAATGATACCACGCGTAAATGGCTGTTTCCGGTTCGTCTGTTGATGGGCGGTTACGTCAGGCTAATTTTTGAAACTGACATAGAGGATACTTCACAAGTTGACTGGACGTTGATATGCGAGCATTAAGAAATTCAGGACTGATAACGCTTCTGGTTATGTTGCCGTTATTGATAATCGCAAAGGATCGCGGGATTCAGAATCGCTGGGGACGTGAAAATGGGGATTCCTGGGGGCGCAGTTGTACAAGTGTATTTCAACCATCAAACATTAACTGGTCGCATTATTTTACGGCGGAATGCGGAGTAAAAAGTGACAGCAGCGGTAAAGACGCAGAATCCGGTGAAGTTGTTTATTTCTGGCTTGATCAAACTGCAAACTACAATAATGGCGCGCAGGGTACGAATGCCAATCGTCCCGTATTTATATCCAATGTCAATAACGGCGCCAACGGGATAACCTTTGATAGCAATGATGATTACTTAAATGTTCCAAACAATAGCGACTTAAAGGAACTTACTTACTTTTGGGTATTATCATCTGCCGAAACAGGTTCGGTTCATAATGCTGTATTTGGTCACAGCACAAGTACAAGCTACATTGGTTCATTTAAGCTTGAGTATGTCTCCGAGAAGAATATATATGGCAATTATTCGACAAATTTGAGGATTTGGGAACCTAATCTAAAGTGCCATGATGGCAGCCCTCATGTATTCATGCTTTATATCGCCGGATCGGCTCAGGCTGATATTAGTAATTGTACTTTTTGGGTTGACGGAGTTGAACAAACTGTCTCTGCTACTAACGCTGCCGGGATTCCGGCAGCCTGGAATAATCTAATGATTGGCAGGAATAAGAGCTATTACGGTGGTTTTACGATCTCCGAATTCGCTGTTTATGAAGGTAAAATTCCTGAAGCGGACAGGATCAACCTGCAAAACTACTGGATTAAAAAGTACAGGATAGAGCCATGAAATACTTCATAATCTCAATATTCGTGTTGTTCTTGGTTATCGGATTATTTGGCAGTGACACACAGACTTTTTTCATCTATGATGACGATCAAATCCACCAGCCGCCTGCTGATCTGGCAAGCATTCCACTGACAACCCTGGTTGATACTGTAACTGTAATTGCTTATGCGGGTGCCGTTTGGGGTGAACATGATCTATCTAACAGAGATTACTGCCTTGCCTGGTCTGTTGAGTCTTCGTGCGATTTCGATGAATGGCTGGAGAATCAGGGTTATAGAAGGAAAACGGACTATGATTGATCAGGAATTAATCAGCGACATCCGCGAGGACATGCGTGAGATCAAATCTGACGTCAAGGGCATCTACCGGATTCTAAACGGCAACGGCTCTGACGGCTTGAATGTCAGGGTTGATCGCAATACTAATTTCAGAAAGAATGCCTCACGCGCCTTGTGGGTTTTATTCGGAGCGGTGGTAGGAATGACCGCCATCATTATCAGGATGTTTCTTTTCAACGGAGGTTAACATGGAATGGCTGTTAAGTCATCTTTTACCGGGAGCAATCGGCGCAATTGGCGCGCCTCTCGCTCTCTACATATTCGGATTATTGCTGCCCAGGGAGAGAACTTACGGGCTTGGCTACAAGGCAGGACGTATTCTATCCGGTTTAGGGCAGCGCAAGATTGGTTTTCGCAAATGGGAGAAGATCGAGGACAGGATTCAGGCAACGGTCTCGGATTTCATCAACGGCGTGAATGCGGGACTCGAATCAGATGATGATAATAAATAATCTAGATTGCGCATGCCCCTCCGAATAGTTTGCGCGAGAACTGAAATCAGGGGATGTTTTCCTCCCCCCCTACTACTGTAGGGGGGGATTAAGGGGGGGTTACATTAAGTGTTTTTAAATTAACATCAGCAATAATTTCATTTTTCTTAAGGAAACCTGACTCTATGAGAAAGATTGATTCTGTCGTCCTGCATTGCAGCGATTCACCTTACGGCAATGCAGCCCTGATTGAATCCTGGCACAAGGCTCGCGGTTTCAAATCAATAGGCTATCATTATATAATCCTGAACGGCTACCCAACTGAACAGAGTTACAATAATAAGCATCCTCAGTTTCGCCTTGACGGACATATCGAAACCGGCAGACCACTCGAAAGAATCGGCGCTCATGCGAGAGGATACAACCGGAATTCAATTGGTATCTGCCTGATCGGCAAACGGCAATTTACAGGAATGCAATTCAGAGCGTTAACGGAACTCATTGAGAAGATCCGCATCGATCACCCTCAGGCACGATTAATCGGACATTACGAGTTGGACAATCACAAAACCTGCCCGAATATTGATATGGATTGGTTGAGGAGAGTGTTGTAAGTCAGTAGGACAAGCATTCCTGCTTGTCATGTGAGCAATAATGTGGCGTCAAAGGTCTCCTTTGACACAAGACATCATCCGGAGTAACGAAGCAAGCTTCGTTGTCAAGTAAATCCTAACGCCCAAAGCCTTAATTGTTACTGACAACGTGAAATTTAATTGATCCAGTGGCGCAGGCATCTTGCCTGTGCTTAAATTATTATATTAAGATTAACTGAACTTGCTATAAAGTATCCTGCTTAAGATTCTATCC
>JAIPJL010000056.1 GCA_021734165.1 bacterium
TATTTATGACAAACATAGCAAACAAAATTATACAATTAAGAACTTCAAATTTGTTCATGGATTTGGAGAATATTTTGTTGCTTCTTGTATGCTTATATCATCAAGCCTGCCGATGAACGGACTAACAAAGGCAGCTCCAGCTTTAGCACACATTAACGCTTGTGACGCCGAAAAGATCAGTGTCATGTTGACTTTGATGCCCTGATCTGCCAGTTCGACGCAGGCTTTCAGTCCTTCGCGAGTCATCGGAACTTTGATGACTATGTTAGGATGCAATGCAGCCAATGGCAGCGCTTCCTCGACCATTGCTTTGTGCTCGGTTGCGGTGACTTCAGCGGAGATCGGACCATCGACGATGGTGCAGATTTCCTTCAGCATTTCGATAAAATCCCCGCCCTCTTTAGCAACGAGCGAGGGATTAGTGGTTACACCGTCCAGAATACCCAATGATTGAGCTTCACGGATAGCATCGATATTTGCTGTATCGATAAAAAATTTCATTGTTGTTCCTTAAATGTTTATTAGTAAGGCTGACATTCCAGTCTGCCAATTTATTTTAATGATTCGAGTTTCTCAATCCACTCATTGAAATGAGGGCATTCCTGTCGGATTCTTTCAAGTCCGATTTCAAGCGAAATTGCTGTTCCAGAGACAACTTTATCATAGTCCGGAAGTAAAGATTGTAATCTCTTTGAGGGTGGATTATCAAGATTAATGTGTTCCGGGCTTGAGAACTGAGACGAAATTTTATTAATCTCACTTGTTAATTTCTTTTTTAACGAAAAATATGCGGATATTACTGATGGATTTGAAAATAATACTGCTTCAAATTCATGAAGTTGTAAATAAGGAATAAACTTAGGATTGTTAATATCATTACTAAGGCTTGTTTCAATGACTTCAACTCTTTTCATACAATCTATTTCATTTAAAGTTTGAATTTCAGGAAAATCCGATGGCAGCTTATAATAATCGATCATAGTTGTCACTGCTGTTGCACTGGTATCGTTAAGCAGATTAAGTACTTGTCTTTTAAACTTTGCATAAGATATATACCCGCCTTTGAAATCAGCGCCGATTAAAACCTGTTTTGTAGTAACTCTTTTTGGTATTATTTCGTATTCACTTGAATTGAAATGAAGTGATAAAACATCATTTACAAATCGCTCCTCTGTTTGTCCTTCGACAAGTACCAGAACCTTAACCATATCAGGGTCTCCCACCGATTACATTCTTTTCCCATAATTCACTCAAAGTATAATCTTCTAACCAATCTTTAATCTCTTCCGTAGTTGTTTTCTTGAATATGGATTCGCCAGCTTTACGCTCAACAATAATCAGCTCTTCTGGAGTAAAATTATCAACAAGATTGACCGATTGGGTAGCAATAATAACTTGTCGATGGTGTGATACCTTTCTTATTAAAGCGCCAAGAATGTTTATTGCAGCAGGATGTAAGCCTAACTCAGGTTCGTCAATAATGATTATTTGAGGAAGGTATTCTTTGGGCTGTAACAGAAGCGTTACTAATGCAATGAAACGCAACAAACCGTTAGGCAACTGGTGTGGACCAAATATATAATCTGAATCTGATTTAATTTCCCTCCAATTCAACATTATCATATTTGAATTCAATTTGTCTGGCTTTAGAATAAAATCTCCGAAAAATGGCGCTGCAAGCTTAATCGTTGAAATGATACGTTTATAGTAATCTTGTTTACTTTCGTGAAGCATATATAAGAATGCTGCCAAATTGCCTGCGTCAGACTTAAGATAGTTATAATCACGTATGTAACCGCTTTTTCGAATTAATGCGGTACTCGAAGTGTCATTAAATTGAAATGGTTTACATGCCGTCATCAAAGCTAATGGAACTGAAGCAAGTGCACTATGAGTATCCATGTGTCTTAATCCGCTTTCTCTGAATCCTTCCTGAAAGAGCTTAATAGGTTCTTTGTGAGGTGTTAAAACGTATTCCTCTCCAAATATCAATGTGTCTCTTAAGGTAGTAATAATCTTATTTGAATAGATGTACTTTTCATCCTTATCACTCGCTTTATACCTAAACGTCACATCGATAGAAATTTCTCTAGTGATATTGGAGCCATAATGTAAAACTGAATTTGCCCCTCCAGATACTGCAATATGTAGCTGAAATTCTTCTGTCGAGATCCGTTGCAACATCTCAAACAAAGACACAAAATTCGACTTCCCTGCGCCGTTTGCCCCAATAAGCACATTGATAGGTCCCAATTCCAGATCCATTTTTCGGATAGATTTGAAACCTTCTACCTGAATTCGCTTTAACATATTCATAATGCTACTCCAATCTCTATGGAATTAATACTCCACCTCCACCAACGTCAATCCCCGAGGTTTTGCCACTCTTGTAGCGCCGTTCCTTTCGGGTTGGTATAAAAGTCTTTCAAACTCGTCACTGCTAATGTAACCTCGTCCAACGTCGATCAATGCTCCGACGATCCCCCTGACCATTTTGTGCATGAAGCGGTTGGCGGAGATATGGAACTCCGCTCCGAATTTATCAGGGATCCAATCCGCTTGGGTGACATTACAAATATACTCATCCTCACCGGGGCGAGCATGACTGAAAGACATGAATGAGTGACTGCCGATGAGCATTCTTGCCGTCGCTCTGATAAGGTCATCATCCCAGTCGCATTCCGGACACCAAGTGTAACGTCTTTTCAATGGTCTGTGTTCCCTGCTCAATTGATACCGATAGCTGCGGCTGACAGCGCTTTTACGCGCATGAAAGTCAGGAGTTACTTCTTCTATTGACAGGATGCGCACATCATCATGTAGAAAACTATTAGTACCGTTTATGATGTTTTCTTTGTTGAGTGGATTAGCCGTTGAAAAGTGTGCAACCTGCCCAAGCGCATGAACACCAGCATCAGTTCTACCGGCGCCGATAACTGTGATTTCCGCTTGCATTATCGAGGACAGAG
The DNA here is from genome assembly GCA_021734165.1 of bacterium. Lineage (GTDB taxonomy): Bacteria > Electryoneota > AABM5-125-24 > Hatepunaeales > Hatepunaeaceae > JAIPJL01. The sequence goes on from JAIPJL010000056.1 coordinate 2,970, forward strand.
CCTGCTCTATATCCTCCTGAACGGTACGGACATCAGGTTGACGCTGCCAGCCGTGGAAATCGGTTCCGTCGTATTCGATTATTAATTTGAGACGTCTTCTATCGTCTGAAATTGCTTGATTATTCATGCCTGATTCTAATTTTATAAATCATATAAAGATAACAATACATACTGTGATAATCAACAGGATGACGACAATGTCGAGTCCTTTTAAACTGTGACTTCTATAAATAGATCTGCTACTGGTCAGGCTGAATCCGCGTGACTGCATTGCAGTTGTGATTCTGTCAACCCGGTCAAAGCTTGATGACAGAAGAGGTATAAGCAGAGGTCTCAGGCTCTTTGCTCGTTTCACTATTCCACCTTTAAAGTCCATACCACGACTGATTTGAGCCTGCCTGATACGCTGAGATTCTTCAATTATTAACGGCAGAAAACGAAGCGCAATACCCATAGTTACTATTAATGGAAATACTGCCCTACCAATACGGCTATCTGCCAGTGAGATTGATCCAAATATGTGCATCCATGAACTCGGATGTGTTGTGCGCATCAAAGGTCCCGTTAGAGAAGCAATCAATGCAATCTTAGCGCTGAAGAACAAACCGCGCTTAATTCCATCGTATGTTATATTAAAACTGAAAGGCAATTCGATAAGTGAGTTTCCGGGAGTCAATATACTGTGAAGTAAGATCGTAATTAAGTAAAATGGCGCTAGCAGCAATATACTTCGCAGTAATTTACTCAGCGGCAACCCGGAAGCAGCAACTGCCAGTAAAACCATCGTCGCAATAACACATAAGTCAGTGACGTTACTCGCTATTACAGCCGACGATGTCAGAACTACAACACCGAGCAATTTAACGCGCAGGTCAAGTCGATGAAGCGGTGTTGATCCCTGAATGAATTGTCCGAAAGGAGTTATCTGCAATGATGATCCGATGTTGCAAAAAAAATCTGTCTTGATTTGGATAGTTTAACTAAAAGTAGTAATATTAGAGAGCAAAACCGACAAAAAAGGACTCACTTTAACAGATATTTAAATTTAATTTCAAGGTGTTTTGGGAAGATTAGAAAATGAAGATAATGAGTATAGATATCGGCACAAACAGCACGTTGTATCTGATTGCTGAAATGATCGATAATGAAGTGTCTCTGTTAGAACGTGGAATCTCCGGCAATTCTCTTGGCGCAGAAATACGCGCTGATTACCTGATTAGTCAGCAATTACTTGATAGCAATCGACTCATACTTCGTTCATTGGTTAAAAAAGCTAAAGAATATGGCTGTGTAAGTATAGGAGCGGTCGGAACTCACGCGCTTAGAAACTCCTGTAACAGTGATGAATTTATTAAAATGGCTCAGAATGAAGGTGTAAATCTGAAGATAATCTCTGACGCTGATGAAGCTAATCTGGCTTGGAAAGGAGTATTTGGCGCTGAAGGTCCGAAAAATCGCACGGCATTGTTAGATTTGGGAGGAGGTTCGACGGAATTGATTATTGGAAAGGGAGATCAGAGGGAGTTCTTTGACAGCATTCCAATGGGAGCGGTCTCGTTAAGCCGTAATTATTTCAGGCATGATCCACCTCTGCACGATGAAATTGTTGCTGCAGGAATAGCAGTAAATAAAGAATTTAATAAGTGGAAAATTCTTCAAAACGATGATTTTGAACTTGTCGGGATAGCAGGCACAATTACAGCGCTGGCAGCTATAAAGCATGAAATCAAAGAATATAGTCCCGGAGTATTAAATGGATTATTACTTGAACCGGATGACCTCAGCGCGTTTAAAGACACTTTGTTAAGTATGAACATAGATGAAAGAGAACTAATGCCTGGCATGCCGTCGGCACGTGCAGCATCGATACACTCCGGCTCTCTGATGCTTGAGATAATTCTGAAGATAATCGGCAGAAGGAACATAACTGTCAGTGAAAAGGGAGTGTTGTTTGGTCTCGCGGTTGAGATGGCTGATGTAGCGTAGGCGTCTCTGCTTGCATGTGGCACGGGCTACCCGGTTGTTAATGAATATTCTAATTCTGATAATTTCTAAGCATGAATATAATCTAAAAACAGCGATTAACATATGAATTATTCCTATAATCCCTTGATTTATCGTTAAGGTTTTCATAAACTTAACTTTCTATGACACAATCACCACCCGAAATCCCAAAAGACTGGTTTAAAAACTGGTTTAATGATCAGTATTTGAAAGTCTATAGTCATCGTAATCAGACCGAAGCAAAACAATTCTTAACGAAATTACCAATCTGGGATGACATTGATAGAGGCGCTTTCTGCCTTGATCTTGGATGTGGCTCAGGAAGATATGCCGTTGAAATAGCTCAGCATGGACTCAACGTGATTGCGTTGGATTTATCAGTTCCATTATTATTGACAGCAGTAAAAGAAAATAGTATTCCTAAGCAGATTTTGTATGTTCGGGGAGATATGCGGCAAATACCCGCTAAACCGGTTTTTTCGCTTATAGTAAGCCTGTTTACAAGTTTCGGTTATTTTAGCGATGATGAACATCAGCAAATGTTGCGAAACACAAAAGAACTGCTTAAATCGAACGGGCTGTTTATACTTGATATTCCGAATCCAAAAGCTGTCAGAAAAAACGTATTAAATAACAGATTTTCTATCAGAATCGAAGACGATTTGCAGATCAGAGAGGAACGATATTTAAGTGATGATGGTTTAAGAGTGATTAAGTATATAAAACTTGATTGTAAAGGTGAGAGTAAAGAATATTATGAATCGGTTAGGTTGTACGATGCTGAAGAGTTGAATTTAATGTTTGATAACTGCGGTTTGATTAGTAAATATCCTACTCAAGGTGATTATAACGGTGAACCATTTAATAAAGAGAGTCCCCGTATGATATATTTTACCGGTGTTAAGTGATTTCATCGATTGAACTGGAAAGATTGCCGGGAATTCCAAAGGTATTCAACGAACTTATCTCGGCAAATCCGCAAATAACTACTTTATTGGGTGGTGATTGGCGTAATCGGGATACTCGCGAATCTGTTGCCCAGAGGCGCAGGTCTTTTAAAAAACCTGACGGTTTAGGGAATTTACTGCGACAAGGTTATCGTGATGTTTCCAGACCTGATAAACTGGAGAAGAATCTCAATGCATTGGATGACCCAGATACATTAGCAGTAGTCACTGGGCAGCAAGTCGGGATTTACGGCGGACCGCTTTATACTTGGTATAAAGCCTTAACAGCGGTTTTATTAGCTGAGCAACTTGAGCGTGAATATGAAAAACGTGTTGTACCTGTTTTTTGGATGGAAACCACTGACGCTGATTTTGATGAAGTAAACAAACTCGGTATTCCTGCGCGAGTTGATCAATCTCACCACGTAGTATATTCACCTGTTGATACTATTGTCGGAAAATCTGTGAACTTTTATCGTCTTTCGCAGGAGATCAACTCTATAACTAAAGATATAAATGAATGGCTGAGAGAGCTTCCTTATGGAGCGAGACTTGCTGCATTAATTGCAGATGTATATAAATCGGGAAGAAGAATATCTGATTCATTTCTTGAACTGATGACAGGTTTATTCGGAGAAATGGGTCTGGTGATGATTAATCCGCAATTCCCATCGTTATCTGAGGAAATTGCCGCGTTTTGGGAAATTTGTTTTGAAAAGATTGAAAAACTAAACAGCGCATTTTTTCTGTCATCCCGCGAGCTTAGCGATTTAGGTTTTCCACTTCAGGTACGTATGCGTGAGGATGTTCTCCCTGTTTGGTTCATTGATGATAATGGAATACGCTATAGAGTCAATGGTTCTGCTGATAAATGGAAATCTGGATATGAGGAAAATGAGACTATCAGCAACGAGGTATTAAGGGAAATTGCCCGCAAGAAACCACTTTCTATATCACCGTCTGTTTTATTAAGACCGCTTTTACAGGATTGGCTTCTTCCAACTTGGATTTATGTAGGCGGACCATCAGAAATTGCTTATCATGCTCAAATCGGACGGTGCTATGATTTTCTTTCAATTCCGCGTCCTTTAATAGCGCCGAGGATAAGCGCTACTATAGTTGAACCGGCAGCTCAAAGACTACTTCACAGACAATTATGGAGCGCGGCGGATGTGCTTGGTGGAAGGGAGATATTATTACGCAGTACCGGTTATAACACATTGCTAGATGATTTATTTGATCAAGGCTCTGAGCAAATTGAAGGCTGGCTGACGCGATTGGTACGCACTTTTGAAGAGAATTCGATAAATATGGAAAAGGAAATTGAGTTAGCAAGCGCCAAGATCAATTATCAATGGAACAGGATGAAGCATATCGCATCTAAAAAGATAGCTGAAAAAGATAGAGTCCGAACAGTTCATGCTGAAAAACTGCTTGAGATGTTAATGCCTGAAGGAATGCTTCAGGAGCGGCATGATAATTGTCTGTATTATCTCGGTTTGAGCGGAAGTAGTTTTGCTGATAAAATATCTGAACAAACAGACTTGTTCAAACCAAAGCATCACATAGTTTTCTTAGAGGGTTCTTATGGTGTTTGATGCACTTGCCATTGGCGCACATGCTGATGATGTTGAGTTGGGTTGTGGTGGTACACTGATCAACTTAACCGATAAAGGGTATCTTGTTGCTATAGCAGATTTGACTGAAGCTTTACTTGCAACAAGAGGTGATGCTGAGACACGTGTTAAGGAAAATACTGTCGCAGCGGAGATCATGGGTGTTCGGGAACGATTCCAGCTTGGTTTCAAAGAGGGTTCTATTGCCACAGGCGCGAACAACCTTATAGAGTTGACGTCGTTAATCCGTAAAACAAAGCCTTATATACTTTTTGCGCCTTACTGGGAGGATCGACACCCTGATCATGTTGACGCTTCGAAACTAATTCAATCAGCGGCGTTCTGGTCCGGTATTGCAAAATTTGGTGATAATCAACCACCTCATCGCCCACATCGTATATTTTATTATTTTACCCACTGGGAAGGACCGGTTTCGCTTTCGGTTGATATCAGCGCAGCATTTGATCGTAAATTGAAAGCTATCCGTTCGTACAGATCACAGTTTTCACCTCATCTTGGTAATGAGCGAATGACCTATATCAGTCGTCCGGAATTCTTGGAGAAACTGATTAGCAGAGCCCGATATTTCGGCTCGAAAACCGGCGTTGAGTATGGTGAACCGTTTTTTCTGCGTGATATGAACCGAATTGAAGATGCAATGGCATGGGCTGGCGAGCAAGGTGTAATCGGGTGAAAATAGGTATTTCCTGCTATCCTACGTTTGGAGGCAGTGGTTTAATCGCATCGGAGCTTGGCGTAGGTCTTGCCGAGCGCGGTCACGAGGTTCATTTTATTACTTACGCATCTCCGGGCAGGCTTAACATCCAGGTGTCTGGGATTTTTTTTCACGAAGTATCAGTTCCTGATTATCCACTTTTTGAATATCCTCCCTATTCATTAGCTTTAGCATCAAAAATTGCGGAATGTGTTGAGAAGCATGGAATTGAACTTATTCATGCTCATTATGCTATACCACATACAGCCAGCGCACTGCTTGCCAGGGATATTGTCGGAAAAGATAAACTAAAAGTAGTGACTACCTTGCATGGCACCGATATAACCTTAGTCGGCAGCGATCCTTCATTTTTACCGGTAACCAAATATTCCATAGAGAGATCGGATGCTGTCAGTGTGGTTTCAATGTTTTTAAAAGATGAAATTGATAGAGTATTTTCATGCAGAAACGACATTAAAGTTATTCACAATTTCATCAATCCGCTGGATTATCAGTGTAAAGATAGAGAATCCCTGCATGCGATTTTTGCGCCTAAGGACGAGAAAATTCTGATACACGTTTCCAATTTTCGCAAAGTTAAACGCATACAGGATGTCATTAAGATATTTATTGGCGTCCGAAAGCTTATGAAAACAAGATTAATACTTATCGGGGATGGTCCGGAATTGAATGCTGCAATAGAATCAGTAAAGGGTGAAAACGCTTATGAAGACCTGATAGTTCTCGGCAGCCGTGACTCTGTCGAAGAGATTATCGGTTCTGCGGATCTGTTGCTATTGCCAAGTGAAACGGAGAGTTTCGGAATGGCTGCACTCGAAGCAATGGCTGCCGGTGTTCCGCCGCTGGCTTCAAATGTTGGAGGTTTGCCTGAGGTTATTGATGATGGAATTACAGGTTGTCTGACAACTGTTGGTGATGTTGATGAAATGATTCGAAGAGCGATTGAATTGCTTTCTGATGAAAACAAACGCCGTCAAATGGGAGAAAATGCACGCGGGGCAGCTTTTAATAAATTTAATATCAATACTGCATTGGATGAATATGAGGATTTATACGGGAACGGTTTAAACTAAATAGTTTAGAGTTCAGTTTTTAGGCTTACAGAAACACACTGAAAAATGACTTTTGAACAAACATAAAACAAAAACGGAGCATCATTGAACAGACAGATCTTTCGCGAATACGATATACGCGGTCTGGTTGAAACAGATCTGACACCCGAAGCAGTTGAGGCGCTCGGTCGAGGTATCGGTACATACATGCTGAACCACAAAGCAGCAAAGATTAGCGTCGGTATGGACGGCAGAACTACATCACCAGGGCTCTTTAAAATTCTGGTAAAGGGACTGCTTTCAACAAGACTTAACGTAACCGGTCTTGGCGTAATTCCAACTCCGCTATCATACTATTCCACCCATAAAATGGCTGTTGACGGATCGGTTATGATAACCGGCAGTCATAATCCGCCTGAATATAACGGGTTTAAAATAACGCTCGGAACATCCTCGGTTTATGGTTCTGAAATACAGGTTATTGCTGACATTATAGAAACCGAGGATTATAAATCTGGTGATGGCGAGCTTGATTCGTATGATATAAAACCGGAATACATTGCCGATATATCAGAAAGAATTTCACTTGACCGACCGGTAAAATTGGCTGTTGATTGTGGCAACGGTGTCGGTGGTCTAACAGTTGAGAATATATTGAAAAACCTTGGTTGCAAGCCTTTGATGTTATTTGCCGATGTTGACGGTAGATTTCCGAATCATCATCCCGATCCGACTGTTGAAAAGAATCTCGAAAAGCTCAAAGAGGTTGTTGTCAGCGAAGAGCTTGAACTCGGAGTTGCCTATGATGGAGATGCGGATAGAATTGGAGTCGTTGATGAAACTGGAAAAGTACTCTGGGGTGATCAGATTCTGGCAATTCTGTCAAGAGCATTGCTTGAGGAAGTTCCAGGCGCTTCAATAATAGCAGAAGTAAAATGCTCACAGCTTCTCTTCGATGATGTTGAGAAGCACGGCGGTAAAGGATTGATGTGGAAAGTCGGGCATTCTTTGATTAAAGCCAAGATGCACGAGATAGGAGCAGAACTTGCCGGCGAGATGAGCGGTCATATCTTCTATCATAATCGTTTTTATGGATTTGATGATGCGGTTTATGTAACGATGCGATTATTAGAGATTGTTGCTCGTTCTGAAAAACCGATTGGTAAAATTCTTGAGGATTGGCCCAAACTATACAACACTCCGGAAATACGGACAGATTGCTCTGATGAGATCAAATTTGAAGTTGTTGACAAAGTCAGGGACCATTTCAAAAATAAATATCGTGTGGTAGATGTGGATGGCATGAGGGTTATTATGCCGGGAGGATGGGGATTGCTTAGAGCTTCTAACACCCAACCGGTTGTAGTGATGAGATTTGAGGCAGACTCTGAACGGCGACTGCAGGAAATTAAAACAGAAGTTGAAGAAGTATTAGAGAGTGTTCAGGCGGCGTACTAACATAGGCATAGTTTTTGCTCAGTATGAGTTGGAAGGAATGGCTTTGAGCCATTATTTTGTTAATTCTGGAGGATGAAATGTATTGTATTTACTGCCGGCGCGAGATTCAGGAGAACGAACGGCGCTACTACAGCCGCCAGGCAGGGATGAAGGGCCTTTATCACTGGGACTGCTTCGTCGAGGCCTGTCGAAAAGCCAATAGGGAAGGCGCCAGCGAGCTGGAGACCTTTTCTGTTACAGAAACAGTAGTACCTGTAAACAATGCCTATAGTTACGTAGGCGAATAATCGGAAAGTAATGAATAATGCCCAGGCTCATGATGACGTCGCGGACGATGTCGCTGTGCACGGGGCGCTTAGGGCGGTTGAAATCGCCCGCGGGCATTATGAAAACTTCAGTATAGCAGCTTTCTTTATTCCAAAAAGGCTGCGTCAGGATATCTTTAATATCTATGCTTTCAGCCGATCAGCAGATGATATTGCCGATCTGAGTAATGATGATGAGGATGCGGAAAGAATCCTTAATGAATGGGATGTTCTACTTGATCAGACTAAAACCAACAACGTAGATCATCCTCTCTTTAGAGCGCTTGGAGATACAATTCGTCGGCACAATCTGAGCATGGAACAATTCCACAGATTATTGAAGGCATTCAGGCTGGATTTAAAACAGAAGAGATGGGAAACCTGGGCAGATCTACGTTCCTATACTGCTTGCTCCGCTGATCCGGTTGGACGAATTATTCTGGAACTTTTTGGCTATCGAAACCCTGACTTTTTTGCACTGTCTGACAAAATATGCACAGCTCTTCAGCTTGCCAACCACTGGCAGGATGTATCTGAAGACTGGAATCGCGGTAGGATTTATATTCCGCAAGAGGACCTGAAAAAATTTGATGTAACTGAAGAAGAGATTGGATGCAGATCATGTTCAGATCGATTCAAAAAATTGATGACCTTCGAGGTTGATCGCGCACGCGGTCTTTTCCTTGAAGGTCTCTCGCTTTTAAACAAGGTTGAACGATTGCTCAGTTTGCAGCTTGCTCTGTACTGGAGTGGTGGTATGGCTGCTTTGGACGCCATTGAGCGCATTGATTACGACGTGCTAAATCATTCCGCAAAACTGACTAAGGTTGATAAATGTGAAGCAGTATTAAAAGGAACTTTTCGTTGGGTAAGGTCATCGGTTTAGCAAACGGAAAAACGATGACAGCGAAATATCTCTCGGAAGCAACGCCTTCTGAACTTGAAAGAGCATGGCAATATTGCCGTGAAATTGCTCGTAGCGCAGCCGGTAACTTCTATTATGCTTTTAAGTTTATGCCTCTGGAACAGAGACGTGGTATTGAAGCGCTGTATGCATTTGCCAGAGTAAGCGATGATGCGGTTGATGGCGAAGGAGGCAATAAAGCTAATCTGCTGAAAAAGCTGCATCAAAAACTTGATCTTTGCTTCAGTGAAGGCTACATCGATGATTTAACGCTTGCGCTTGCTTACTCTATTAAAAGTTTTGGATTTGAACGACAGCATTTTGATGATCTCATGCTGGGAATAGAATCTGACCTAACTGTTAAGCGATACTCGACATTTGATCAGATGAGACTTTATTGCTACCGTGTGGCAGCGACGATAGGTTTTAGCTGTCTGAAGATATTCGGATGTGATGATGATAACAGCCGACTCTACTCTGAAAATCTTAGTATAGGAATGCAGATAACAAATATCCTACGCGATCTGCATGAGGATTTTGAACGTGGTAGAATATACATACCGCAGGAAGACCTGATTAGGTTTAATCTCTCTGATGAAGATTTGTTTGCAGCGCAAAATGCATTGAAATTAATAGAACTTGTCAGATGGGAGGCGGAACGGGCGGAGAATTATTTCAAAGAGGCTGATAGTCACCTGAATCAATACAATCGTAAACCACTTTTTCCTGCTATGATAATGGGGCAAATATATCGCGTTATTCTGAGTAAAATTCGACTGCTTAACAAATTTGACAAGAGAGTCGAACTATCAGTAAAAGAAAAGCTGACGATTGCAAAGAAAGTGTTTAAAGAAGCGTTGACTTAACGAAAAGATTTGCTATTGTTGTTTTAAAGATTTAATTTTATTTATATTGTGAGCATAATGTGCTGGATTGCAAAACATGCATACCGGCTTAAGAATAAAACATGATTCTGAGGAGGAAAAACATGCGTAAGAGACTTTTAAGTTGTATTTTTGCTGTACTCGCGGTGTTGTTTATCTTAGGTGTTTTTGCCGAAAGTCAGGCAGAATGGCATATCATTCTCAATGAGTACTTCAACCGTGATCCACGCAATAATACATGGCCCTGGCGGACGCCTGCACCGGGCGGGCAGTTCATCTGGTGGTATTTCAACACAGCCAATTGGCCTACCGCTACAGCGACTAACTACGATCCGACAAGATATGGCTGGGGTTTACAAGACGAATACTTCAACACACAAGTAACTCCAGACGCTGAAGAGCAGGCTGCTCTCTGGTGCGCGTATTCTACTTATCAGGGCCCGAATGCGCCACAATGGCCAGACGAGGATACATACATGGATAACCAGAACGCTTGGGCATGGTGGGGACCATTCAGCCTGGAAGACGCGATATCCGCAAGACTTTCCTATTGGTATTGGATTGAGGCGGAGAATCTTACCAGAGACTCATTAAGCGTTGTACTCCTAAACAGTGATCGATATATCGGGAGTGGTGGAACGGGGAATGCTGCCACAGATTTCCGAGCTCGCTGCGGTTTTGGAAATACTCATGCAGCGCCTATCGAAGACTGGGTAAGGCGTGAGGTTTACGCTGAATCACTGATGGTAAATGGACAGAATGTGAGTTATCTTGGTGAGGAAGAGTGTTATATTGCATTCGTTTGGCAGAGTGATGGTCAGCATCATGATGGCACCGGCGCTTATATTGACGATGTGATCGTTGCTTGGGATGACGGCTTATTTGATCTTCGCCATACTTTCATGGCTTACGGTTTTCCTGTAGGAAATGAAGATTCAATACGCTGGACTAATCGTGGTCCTAAATTGTACGACGAAGTGTTGCTCAGACTCAGCTATGAGGTTGTCGGTAGTAATGATTGGACTGATCCATTCACTATCGACTGCTATATTGATGATGAGTTGTTTTACCGCGAGCGGGTAGAAACACGTCAAGGCGATCTTGATACTACTTACTACAGTACCACAGATAACTTCTGGGTTGCAGATTCCGGAGAGCACGTAATACGCTGGGAGCTTGATACACCTATCGATGATGGTGGTTCAATAGAGGAATCCAATGAAGGTAATAACGTCAGGGAAACAATCTGTGAAGTTGAGTGGAATCCCAAACCACAGTTTGAGATACTTACACCTGATACAGAATTAGATACAGTTATGGTAAGCATACCGTATGAAATTCACTGGACAATTGCTGATTCAAACGAGTGGGATCAATACTTTGAAGTATTTCTTTTTTCCACAGATGACACCAGTGGTTATTCAGATGATCAACAAATTATTTATGATGCAGATCGCTGGCGTAATTTCGCTGTTATCGGTTCTGCTGGTCCAGGTGAACATATCAGCTATTTCACACCACTACCGCAGGATACGGAGGGTAGCTGTGTGATCTATTTTGCAGGGGTCGCAACTGATGGATATCCGGCTAATTACACGTTTGCCTTTGCACCCGGTTTTATACATGTGATTCCTTACGATGGTGTATCAGATCGGGAATCGTTTGAAATAACCGAATATAAGTTAGAACCTGCTTATCCAAATCCCTTTAATCGGATGGTGGTTATATCATACGCACTTCCCGTTGCAGGGAATGTTCAACTTGCTGTTTACGATCTTGCAGGCAGACAGGTTGCTGCATTGGTTGATGGTGAGAAGCAATCAGGACGACATCTTAGCTCATGGCAGCCGAACCAATTACCCGGTGGAGTATATATGCTGCGCATGGTTGCGGGTGAGAAATCACTGGTTCAAAAGATTGTCTATATGCCGTAGTTTACTCAGACTGTGGTATTTTCGGCTTATAACTTTAAAGAGGCAGGTTAATCCCTGCCTCTTTTAGTTTGCATTTACAGAGTAAAGGAAATATATTTAATGGATGCAGGTTTTGCTTAAGTATCTTATTTTTAAGTTTATCCTATCCCGAAGCGATTGCATAGAGGGCTTTAAAAGTTGATAGCTTTGGACATTATACTGAAAACAATTAAAAGTGTTATTCGGTCGAAAGCATAAAAATCCGTAATGGTTTAGAGGAGAACAGATATGAAAAGTAAGAGTATAAAGTTAGTAATTGCTTTGATGTTCATTTTACTAACTGCCGGAATAGTCAGCGAAAGTAATGCGGAATGGCATATCATGCTGAACGAGAGTTTTAACCGTGATCCGCGAAATAATACCTGGCCCTGGCGTACTCCTGGTCCCGGTGGTACTTTCATTAACTGGTACCACAATCCCCGCAACTGGCCATCACCACCTTCACTACGACCCCAAACGAATTGCAGTTGGGGTTTGCAAGATGAGTATTTTAATACACAAGTAACACCTGATGCTGATGAACAGGCTGCTATTTGGTGTGCATACGCAACAGAAGCAGGGCCGAATAATCCGCAATGGCCAGATGAGGATGAGTATTGGAATAACTCGAACGCTTGGGCGATTTGGGGACCATTCAGTCTGGAGGACGCAATATCGGCGAAGCTTTCCTATTGGTATTGGATAGAAGCTGAAAACCTTACAGATGATTCATTGAGTGTAGTAATTTGTCTTGAAGATGCTCTTCTAAGTAGTGGTGTGTCTTTTCGTACAGGAGCTGGCTTTGGGAATACTCATAATTCACCTATTGAAGACTGGGTAAGACGTGAGGTTTTAGCTGAGTCGCTGATGGTAAGCGGACAGAATGTGAGTTATTTGGGTGAGGAAGAAGTCTTTATCGCATTTGTCTGGCAAAGTGATGGACAGCATCACAATGGCACTGGGGCTTATATTGATGATGTGATCGTTGCCTGGGATGATGGGCTGTTTGATCTACGCCACACATTCATGTATTATGGATTCCCTGTAGAAGAAGACTCCATTTACTGGACTACCCGTGCTCCTAAATTATACGATGAAGTATTGCTTAGACTCAGCTATGAAGTAGTTGGGAGTAATGATTGGACTGATCCATTTACTATCGACTGCTATATTGATGACGAGTTATTTTACCGCGAGCGGGTAGAAACTCGTCAGGGAGATCTTGATACTACTTATTACAGTACTACAGATAACTTTTGGGTTGCAGATTCCGGAGAACATATAATCCGTTGGGAGCTTGATACACCTATTGATGATGGTGGATCAATAGAGGAATCTAACGAAGGTAACAACGTCCGCGAAACAATATGCGAGGTGGAGTGGAATCCTAAACCTCAGTTTGAGATACTTACTCCTGAAACAGATTCTATTGAAGTTATGTTAGGTGTGCCTTATGAAGTTCACTGGACAATTTCTGATTCAAACGAGTGGGACCAATACTTTGATGTATTTCTTTTTGCCACGCATGACAGCAGTGGTTATTCAGACGATCAACAAATCATATATGAAGAACATTGGTGTAGTTTTTTTATAGGCGCTGCCGTTCAGTCAGGTGAACATATAAGTTATTTCACGCCTCAGTTGCCGCAGGATACAGTCGGTAGTGTGATTTATTTCGCAGGAGTTGCAACGGATGGGTTTCCTGCTAACTACACGTTTGCCTTTGCACCCGGTTCCATACTTGTAATTCCTTACAATGATGTTTCAGATCGGGAATCGGTTGAAATAACGGAATACATGTTAGAGCCTGCCTATCCAAATCCATTTAACAGGATGTTAACAGGCGCTTATATGCTTCCGAAAGCTGGTAGTATTCAGCTTGATGTTTTTGATCTTGCAGGACGCAGAGTAGCCATACTTGGTGAAGGGGAAAAGTCTGCAGGACATCATTTGTTCACATGGCAGCCAAGTAGCATACCCGGCGGTGTTTATTTGATTAAATTGAATACTCAGGGTGGTTCGTTTACACAGAAAATAGTTTATATGCCATAAACGTGCATTTCACCAATACGAAAAACAGGGTGGGCAGCGACGCCCACCCTTTTTTTATATGGATCAACTATGGTTGAATGCTTTGAGAGGCTTGCGGTAATTGGATATTATTGTTAATTTCTATCTCGATGTTTTTAATTATGGAATACAAAATAATTGTTTAAGGAGAGTTTAAATGCAAACGGAGAAGCAAACATGAACTCAGGTTCAGAACAAATCAATGAAAGCAGTATGAAATCCGGAAGGTTTGTGCTCTGGGTGATTGCAATAGGCGCATTATTAATTCGCTGGTTGCATCTCTGGATCGTCAAAGATACGGATCTAATTCAGATCCAGATTATCGACGCCGCCTTTTATCACAGTTGGGCTCAAGGGATCGCTGCCGGTAATCTGCTAGGAGATAAAACCTTCTTTATGAGCCCTCTTTTTCCATATCTTACAGGTCTGATCTATGCAATATTTGGCTCAATTCCTGTGAGACTTATGGTATTTCAAGGCTTGATGGGTGTTGGTACAACACTGCTGATTTACCGCTGGGGAGCGGCTTTAGCCAGTAGAACGGTTGGATTGATCGCCGCCGCAATTACTGCCGTTTATGCTCCATTTATATTCTACGAAACCACACTACTGACATCGACTATAATCCTTTTTCTATCAGCGATTATACTAAACCTTGCACAGAAGGCATTATTTCAAAAGAATACACTGCAACTTTTATTACTTGGCGTTGTAATCGGGCTGTCCGCTCTTGCCAGACCGCTTGTACTTATATTTTTGCCTTTTTTGATTCTGCTTTTACTGATTGAAGATAAAACAACCTGGCTGAAACGATCAATTCTAATAGCGCTCGGCGTGTTAGTAATTTTATTTCCGGTAGGCGTTAGAAATCTCATCCTTGGTGGTGAATTTACATTGACAACCTCATCGGCAGGAATGAACTTCTATGTTGGCAACAATCCGGAAGCGACGGGTTTATACTGGGAAGCGCCGTTTTTATCATCTTACGAACCACAGTACGAGGATGAGGAATATCGAAGGGTTGCCTCCCAGTCACAAGGAGAGGCGCTCACAACCCGCCAAGCTGGTAAGTTCTGGTTTAACAGCTCACTTGACTGGATAATTCACGAACCTTTTTCATGGATTAAACTGATTAGCGTGAAAGCGTTTTACTTCTGGAATCGAGCTGAATTTGCCAATAATGTAAGCATTTACATGGGAAAGGATGTCTCGCCTTTATTAAAGTATAATCCGTTTGGATTCTGGCTTATAGCGCCACTTGGTATAGGTGGATTAATCCTGATGCTGCGCAGACTTAGATGGGAAAAAAGTGGCATTGCAGTCTGCTGGGTTCTTACATATTTCATCGGTGGACTACTTTTCTTCGTAGCGTCGGAGTACAGACTGCCAGTGGTTTTAGCTCTTATTGTTGGAGCCTCATTTCTTATTGTTGAGTTTATAAAAGAGGTAAAGGAGCGAAATGCTGAAACCGCTATGAGAATAGCAGCGCTGGGACTCGTATTACTTCCTGTTAGTAATTTCCGAACGGATTTTATCCATCGTGGCGAGAATCCGCGGATGGATTATTTTAATTATGGTAATACTCTGTTAAAAGAAGACCGTAATTTTGAAGCTATCTCGCGCTTTGAAAGAGCGTTAGAGATTGATCCTTACTTTGCCGAGGGAATGATGAGGCTGGCTGAGGCATATTATCGATCCGGACAGATAGAAAAAGCGCTTGAGATTGGAAAGCGAACAGGACTGGAAGATCCTACTGCGATTATTGCTATTATTAAGGGTATAGCCCTGCAGGAAGCGCATGCTTTACTTGAAGAAGGCAGGTTTAATGCTGCAATGACCGAGTTCTCGTTTGCTGGGTATGATTCTTCAACAGCGGTTGCCGAAACCACCCGTGTCAGCAATCTGAGGCAGGGCGAGATAGCATTGCGCGATGGTAAACTGGATGATGCGCTTAAGATGTTTAAAACGGTGAACAGTAGTGATAGCAAATCGGATGCACAACTTCTGCATAATATTTCAGCAATCTATTGGAAAATGGCAAAGCTGGACTCTGCTGAGAGCTATGCAAGACAGGCTATGCTTGCCGATACTACAAATTCTTCTTCGGCGTTTCTTCTGGCTCGTATATTAAACGTTTCCGGTCGAAGAGAGGAGGCTGAGCGTCTAATAATGGAATATACGCCTGACTCGCCTATGATGATGAAAAAGCTGAATCATACAAGGGCAAAAGTGGACTCCCTGACAGAGCTTGGGCAATGGCAAGAGGCTTTGGATATTTATGGTGAATACGGGAAACTCCGCTATGAGATGCTCGCTGAAGACAAGGTCAGGCTTGGTAAATTACAGGTTGAAATAGGTAATTATGAAACTGCGGTAAGGCTTTTAGCAGAAGCTGAGGCTGCCGGTTTAGGAGATGAGGAACTATACTATAACCAGGGAAGGGCTTATGCAGCTCTCGGAATGAACGAAGAAGCTATTGCGGCGCTGCAGAAAAGCATTGCAACAGCGCCTGATTACCCTGAACCGAGGATTATGCTAGCCAGGTTCTATATTACGCAAGGGAAATTAAAGAAAGCCTGGCAGGAATTAGATGAAATCTCACATCTCGAGATCATCGATCCGGATGTTGACACTGAATATAATACTCTGGTTGATAGTTTGAATAGGTTGTAGAGGAGCTGGAATAATGAGAAATCTCAAATATTTCATTCTGTTTGTGTTGGTGGTTCTAATACGAATGTCTTTTGCAACAGATGCGTCACTTGACGATAGTAAAATGTTTCGTACTATTAAGATGCCTATGCATGTACTTGCGTATGAAGGTTTTGAATCACAAGTAATCTTCTCCAATTCTGAATTATATACTTTTTTTTCAAAGATATATAAATACAGTGAAGATACTGCCCCTCCACCTTCATCCTTAATTGAACCTTCTAAATCAAACGAAGGAAAAAGTAGGTTATATCAACCAAATGTTGAACTTATTTCTATTCTACAAAGTGCAAAAATCAATTTTAATAACGAAGCTTTAGTTTTAATTCAGCACTCAGAATCCTCAACATGTATTAAAGTAAAGCTTGATGTGACGAGTAAAGAACCAAGTACACTCATTTGTAAAGTAGACTCTCATGCAACAAAAGGACTGCAAAATATGATGTGGGCTGATTATTGCTTTGCAGTTGTATTTAATAAGAGAAATATAACCAGAGTTGAACTTGAAAAACCTGGTTGTGACAAGAACGTTGTGCTGTATGAAAAGAAACCTTAAATCAAACAAACTAAGGGGAATTGGTAATATTAAGTTGAAACAGATCATCTTAATGATAACATTCCAAATGTTGAATTGACATTTGTTTAAACATATTTTTAGTAAGTAATATAGGAAAAACAGGAGTTTTTATGACCCGCATAGTTGAATGCGTACCAAACATAAGTGAAGGACGTAACCGCGCCATTATCGACGCTGTAACAAATGAAATTGAAAAAATCCCGGATGTAACATTGCTCGATGTTGATCCGGGTGAAGATACAAACCGCACGGTAATCACCTTCGTCGGCGATCCTGATGGTGTAGTTGAATCGGCTTTCAAAGTCATAGCGAAAGCTGCGGAATTAATCGACATGACTAAACATTCCGGCGCTCATGCACGCATGGGAGCAACAGATGTTTGTCCGTTCGTGCCTGTGTCGGGTGTTACAATGGATGACTGCGTTGAACTTGCGAGAAGACTTGGTCGGCGTGTTGGTGATGAGCTTGGCATCCCGATATATCTATACGAATACGCCGCATCCAGACCGGAAAGACGCAACCTTGCTGAATGCCGTAAGGGTGAATTCGAAGGTTTAAAAGCTCGTGAAGGCAAAGAATTCTGGAAACCGGATTTTGGACCCTTTAAGTTCGGAAATACAGGCGCAACGGCAGTCTCCGCGCGAGACTTTCTGATTGCCTGGAACGTTAACCTCAACACTAAAAACACCGGCATTGCATCTAAAATAGCCAATCGGTTGCGCGAAAAGGGATACGCAATGATGGATCCGGACAATCCCAAGAAATATATGCGCGACGAAAAAGGTGAAGTGATCTTTCAACCCGGCAAGTTCAAGGACGTCAAAGCAGTTGGCTGGTATATTGACAAGTACAAGCAGGCACAGATTTCAGTTAATCTAATCAATTATCACGTTTCACCACCTCACCTGGTATTTGATGAAGCTTGTAAGCTTGCTGATGAGTTTGGCGTCAGAGTTACAGGAAGCGAGCTGGTAGGGGTGATTCCTTTGGAGGCAGTGCAGCAGGCAGGCGTATATTTCCTGAAGAAACAGGGAGTTATCACCGGTGTCAGTGAGGAGGATATCGTTCGGACAGCGGTTCAGTCTATGGGGCTTGATCAGCTTAGTCCCTTTGATCCGGAAAAGAACATCATTGAGTACATGATCCGCAAGCCCGGTTTGCTGACATCATTGAAGATAACAAAATTCATTGATGAATTAGCATCCGACAGTCCTGCTCCCGGCGGTGGTAGTGTAGCAGCATTATGCGGCGCTTTATCTGCAGCGTTAGCTTCGATGGTTGCGAATCTGACGTTCGGAAAGAAGGGGTACACCAAGCATGATGATGTAATGGACGAGTTAGCTGTCAAGGCTCAGGGATTAAAGGCTAAACTGGTCGATTATGTTGACAAGGACACAGAGGCTTTCAATAGAGTAATGGAAGCGTTTGGATTGCCAAAGGGGACAGAAGAGCAGCAAACTGTGCGGAATGCTGCTATCGATGAGGCTAACAAGGGAGCGGCTTTGATCCCGTTTGAAGTGTTGTCATTAATGCCGGAAGTTGTCAAATTAGCGCGTGTTGCAGCTGAACACGGAAATCGTAATCTGACACCAGACGCAGGAGTTGCGGGTTTAACCTCAGCCCTTGCAGCAAGAGGCGCAGCTTATAATGTGCGTGTGAATCTTCAGAGTCTGCCTGATGACGATTTTTCAGGTAAGCTAAAGGA
>JAIPJL010000057.1 GCA_021734165.1 bacterium
AGATCCATAAGCATCTTCATCAACTGTGGAACAGCAACTGACTTTTTCGGTCCTTCAGGATCATAATGATCCGAGCCAGTATAGAGATTCTGACACTTCCATTTTACTAATCGAAAGCGTGGTCCTACTTTCTCGACTATGGCGATCTTGATACTGTGCGAGCCAATATCAAGACCCACGCGAAGTTTGCTTCGCAAGCCAAACATATGCCACCAGATAGTTAGTTGATATGTAATTTCAGTGTACAAAACACCGAAAGCGAACTGTACAACGGCATTGTGCCATTGATTATAACCGACAGATATAACCGTATTTTAAAATCAGACTTTCATCGGCGCTAATGTACATTCACTTTCGGACAACTTGCTGGTTTTCCTGCGAATTAAATATCCGCAGGAAAACCAATGTATAGAACAAATGAGTACTATTGTCTTTCGCCAGGTCCTAACTCACCCCATGAAACCACATCAAATAATCCATTTCCTTCTTTATCCATGGCTTCAAGATAAAAGGGTGGAGGACGCGTGTCAAACCGAAAATCGTAGTGATAGTCTTTACCGTATCCCGTACCATTGTGGTTGGAACGGTGCACATAACCGCGCCTTACTTGTGTAACAGCGCCTGTCAAATGAATAATCCCGCGTTGATCAGGCGACGGTCCCTGATAAAGCTCCCAATCATCATTCATGTGTTCAAATGTAAAAGATTCATTCAGCGCAACCATTCCGGCATTTATGATAATTGAATGAAAATCATACTGATTATCATTGTATTGACCAAATCCATCATTGCGCCCATTGTAAACATTATCCTGGATAATGATATTGCTCTCAGATACCAATCCGAGCATGTGCGGAAAATTCTGCTGTTCACCAGGAGTATTATCACCTATCCAGCCGTCACCGCGCCTCGTCCCATCATATTGAATATTATCGACCAGCCACATATCTCCGGATGTGCCGATAGTCAGATTACCCTTGTGAACACCATAAATCTCAGCCTGTCCATCGATAAATATGGCGCCCCATCGCTGAGGAGTTAATTCGTGAAAATTAACTGCTCCCTCACCAGGATCGTATAAAGAAGGCGCTTCAAGACCCATCTCATACTGGTATATCGTAATACCACCCTGTCCCTTCATCCAGACTCTGGTCATGTACGTCCCGTTTGCATCACTAATCGTGGGATTTGCAGCTCCACGAAGAGTTTCCGCCCTGCGGGGAAACATCACCTGAGGCACATTAAATTGTGGTTGATAACCAAAGTAAATGTTCTGTGGGTCGAAATACAGAAATCTGTTCTGGCACGTTGAAATCGGTCCAAAAAAGTGAGGTGAATATTTTAGCCCGATAAAATCATTTGAATGAACTCGACCATATAGTGAGTCATAAGACCAGAACCAGATTATCTCGTTAAATCGAGTAGTTTCCAAATCAGTTAGGTACATATAATTCGAAAACGATCTCAGTTTTGTGCGTAGTTTAGCTGTTCGTTCAACTTTAACCGGTTTCCCATAGTACCTGTTGCCTAACTGATGATTTTGAAACTCTGCTCGACCCGTACAGAAAACATCGTATGTATCAGTGCGCTGAAAAACATTATTACTTCCCATTGTTGGAACTACTACAATTTTAGTGTTGTAGTAACTTCCTACATCATCAACGTAACCGGATGGCAGATAAATAGTAGCTGTTGGAAGTTCCGCTGGTTTTCGCGTCCGCAGATACATGTACCCTTTTTCAATGAGCCCTGTCTGTGCAAGAAAATACGCCTGCACTGTGGCTTGTTCGTAAGCCGTATCCCATCTCTCGTCCGTTGCCCATTTCATGTAACCCAATCCCGAAGCCACTAATAAGGCGGCTATTACAACAGACATGATCAGGATATTTCCTTCGTCTTTCAATGTTTCGCTTTTCCGCTTCATTTTAAACCTCCCAGAATTCTCACCTCTTTCGATGCCTCTCGCATCTCGACAAAATGCTTTTTTAGCACTCATAGTTACTTGATTAAAACTAATCAGTTCTTATTTCTTTTTGAAACTGTTGGCGTCTTCATCCAAAACTACTGCTTAATCTCCCTGTCCAAGCTCACCCCAGGATACTACATCAAACAGACCATGTCCTTCTTCATCTAATGCTTCAAGGTAGTAAGGTGGTGGTGTAACATCAAATCTGAAATCGTAATGATAATCCTTGTTGTAACCGGTACCATTGTGATTAGACCGATGAACGTACCCTCTCCTTACTTGTGTAACTGCGCCTATTAGATGAATATCACCTCTTTCATCAGGCGCCGGTCCCTGATATAGCTCCCAACTATCATTTTGATGCTCAAAAGTAAATGACTCACCCAGCGCAACCAATCCGGCATTTATAATAATATCACTTCCTTCAACCGAATTTGCCCTGCCATTTACAAAGTTGTCTTTAATAATGATATTGCTTTCGGAAACCAATCCAAGCATGTGTGGAAAACTAAGTTGGGCTTGAGGAGAATTGTCGCCAACATAACCATTCTCTTCGTTTGCTCCAACGTACCTGATATTATCAACGAGCCACATATCACCTGACGAACCAATCGTCAATCTGCCTGCATGATCTCCATAAATCTCACACTGTCCGTCAACAAAAATTGCGCCCCAAGGTTGAACACTTTCATGTTGCTCAAAAATTATACCCTCAACGGGATTGTACAATTCCGGTTCGATAGAACCCAAAATGTACTGATAGATATAAATTCCGCGTTCACCTTGTAGCCAAACGCGAGTCATACGTTCACCGCCGTTATCATCAATCCAAATCGTCGAGTTACTGCGAAGTGTCTCAGCTTGTTTTGGAAATTGAACTTCGGGCACTTTGAATTTCGGTGGAAATTCAAAGTAAGGATTGTAGTTCTCGCCTCTTATGAAATCATTCTTACTGGTAGAAACAGGACCGTAGAAAACAGGTCTCCCCTTTATTCCAATCCAATCATTGGAATGTGTTCTTCCGTATAAGGTGTCTCTACCCCAGAACCAAATCGTTTCGTTAAAACGGGTTTCTTCAAATTGCGTGAGGTACATGTAATTTGAAAATGACCTCAGTTTTGCGCGCATCTTAGCAGTACGTTCAATGCGCACAGGCTCCCCATAATTGCGGTTGCCTAATTGATGATTTACAAATTGCGCTCTACCGGTAGAATAAAGATCATAAGTATCAGTACGTTGAAAAACATTCTGATCGCCCATTGTGTGTACTATAACAACTTTATTGTTATAGTGTGATCCAATATCCTCCACATTACCGGCAGGTAGATATACCGTTGCAGTTGGCAACTCACTCGGCTTGCGAGTTCGAAGATACAAGTACCCTCTTTCAATGAGCCCTGTCTGTGCAAGGAAATATGCCTGTACAGTGGCTTGTTCGTAAGCCGTATCCCATCTTTCGTCCGACGCCCATTTCATATAGCCAAAAGCTGTGGCAAATAAAAGGGCAGTTATTACTATAGACATAATCAGGATGTTGCCGTCGTCATACTGCAGTTTGCTCTTCCAATTCATGAGTAACCTCGCAGTTTACATGTTTATCGATGCCTATCGCATCTATACAGAGTATTTGACGGAACAGTCTTATCCAGCTTGGTCCTGCCCTGCTTCAACAGATTTCCGTATCGGCAGGTTTTTGTTCCTCATATAAACCCGGTTGTTGTATTCCTTTTCGAAATCCCAACTTTTATCACCTGCATTTATAGCATTCCTGTGATATGCAAGGACAAACCGGATTAAGTATGTTGCTTCCTTAAAAGTCTCGCTGCGACTCCAGCTATCAAGTCTTTCATTCTCCCAAATTGAACCATCAGGACTATCTCTATCCTTTCCATATTCTGAGAGAGTAAAACGTTTAATCTCAAAATACTCACCGCGCCCCAATCGTTTTGGGGGGAACAAAGGATCAACTGCGTTTAGACCAGATTTTTTGGGTTTTTCCTCAGCGTAAACCTGAACAGCTCGAGTATTAACGCGCCATCTGTTTGTAATGGCATGAGCATCGTCAAGGTACATTGGATCGAGTGCAGTAACGTCAATGTCATCGATCTTGATACTGTAGTTATTAATACGAGTATTGACTTGAACATTAATGCCGTTACGTAAAGAATGTGTTAATCGTTCTACAACATCATTACCGTATTGATCCATAGTCCTGACAGCCCAACTGCGATCTAAATGCTCACGGAATGCCATTAGCATTACTGTTAGACCAAGGACCATAATAGCCATGATAACCACTGCCAGCATGGCTTCCACAAAGGTCCAGCCTTCATCTTTCGAATACAAGCGATTCATAAGTCTCATCTTACCACCTCTTACTGTCTGAGCCACATTTATTCAGATCGTAATTTACGACTTCCATTAGAATACCGTTACAATCCTTCCGGTAACATCATTCCTTCAAAAAAAACCTGATGATGTAAAACAGGTGAATTACTGTTTGGTTCGTTCCAATCGACCCAGACTCTAATTCGCCAGTAATCTACGCCTTCACCAGTTTCCGGTCGATCGACCGGAAGGAAAGGTCCATGATGAACAGAGCAAAAGACATTATCATTAGGATCATCAGGATCTCTACCATCAAGCAGCACTTCTAATGGCGCATTTCGATTACCTTGCATCAATTGTGCATCTTCAAACCGAGCTGGTTGAAAATCGGTGTGAATCCTACCCTGAAGATATTCCATATATGAACGGGCAACCGAAACCGCTTTTGTATGTCGGTTTTGATAATCTAACCATCCATAGCCTTGATGAAAGCCATCAATAGTAGCAATGCTTGCTATGCCGATAATGACCAAACCTGTGACAATCTGAATAAAATCAATACTGCCGTCGTCACTACGCCATTTCTTGAACAATTTCATCTCTTCCTCCAAAATAATACATTCATTCCGGGCCTAAAAAATCGTTTGCCCACCTTAAAAAAATGACAACGCTCGAAATCTCTCTCAAACCTGTTCGAATTCCTTCAGCTCATGTGTGTTCAATCCATTTCATGCCTGCCAATGGCTTCGACACAATTATTGATTGAGGTCAACTTCGAACAACTTCGGGTTCTCCGCTACAATTGCAGCGGTCTCCCTATCAATCATACCTTTGTGCAAAAGTCTTTGCAAGTCCTGATCAAGGGCTTGCATACCAGATTTACCTCCGGATTGAATTACTGAAGGAATCTGGTAGATCTTGTCTTCACGGATTAAATTACGAACTGCAACATTAGCAACCATCACTTCACAGGCTGCAACACGTCCCTCGCCACTTTTATGACGCAATAACTTTTGCGCAATTACAGCATCGAGGGACTCTGCCAGCATTGAACGTACCTGCTGCTTCTGAGACGCCGGGAAAATATCGATAATTCGGTCGATAGTCTTCGCGGCTGATGAAGTATGCAAAGTAGCAAATACAAGGTGACCTGTCTCAGCGGCTGTTAATGCCAGCGAGATCGTCTCCAAGTCACGCATCTCACCAACGAGAATCACATCCGGATCTTCACGCAAAGCAGAACGTAAAGCGTTCGCGAACGAATGGGTATTCGCTCCAAGCTCACGCTGGTTAATCAAACAGTTCCTACTGTGGTGATAATACTCGATCGGATCTTCAATCGTAATGATGTGAAGTTCCTTGTACTCGTTGATATGATCAATACATGCAGCAAGAGATGTTGATTTACCCGAACCAGTTGGACCTGTAAACAAAATCAGTCCTCGCTCATGGAGAGATAGGTCTTTCAATATCTCCGGCAGTCCGAGTTCCTCGAATCCCTTGATTTCAGATGGGATGGTACGAAATGCTACTCCGTAACCATTAATCTGTGAATAAACATTAACTCTGAAACGTGCGATCAGCTCTCCGTCTTCCTTCTCAATCTTCTGAGAAAGATCGATCTCCTTCATTTCTTCAAGCCGTTCCCACTGTTCATCGCTGAGCATCCGTTTAATCTCTTCAACCATTTCATCCGGCTTCGGAGATGGTATGTTCAGCCTTTTCATCCGACCATGCACCCTGATCATCGGAATTGATGCCGTTGACATGTGCAGGTCGGATGCGCCGAGTTCTACGGCGAACCTAAGTAGATTCTGGAATGTTTCCAATTTACCGTCTAAGTATGTGAGTGAATAAAGCTATGTGACAAGACGATAGACGTATTACATCTCTTCGTCAGACGGCAGACCGTAACCGGTAAACCTTCCTGTCTCTACGTCAAATAATACAACGTGACCAGCGCCACCTTTCATCTCAGCAGTCGAAACACCTTCGATCTGAGTAATCGGGTTTGAGCCAATCAGTGTGAAGCTCCACTGGCGAAGCGTACCTTCATCCATCTCAAGATACTCTTGCTCCTCAAGCTCCTCAACGGAACTTGGGTCTTCACCGTAGTCCTGACGGTACATCTTTACCGCATTGTAGATAGCGCCGATGGTAGCCTGGGCATCAGAAGCACGAGCGCCCTGCACGTATTGAATATAGATCGGGACTGAAATAGCAGCCAAAATTGCCACGATCACAACAACCACCAACACTTCGATCAGTGTAAAACCACTGTCCTTACGTGTAAAACTGGGAAGCATGTTCTTCCTCCTGAATCATTGAATATTTTAATTCTTCCCGCTTGCAGTCAACGCTGCAAAAACAGCAACAAGCATATAATATAATACCATATTGATTAAATGCAAGTGATTTCGATCTCATATAGCTATTCAGAAAGAAATCAGCTTAGTTGAATCAAAGATCACACGCAAATATCAATTATTTCAACGCAAATAATGTACCACTACTAACGATCATTTATGCGTCAGTTTTATCGTTAGAGAATCGTCAATATATTTCGGAGCAAAACTCACTAATCACATGTGATACAGATCACATTTCATTTATTTAGAATATACGATTTCATTACTGGTTTTGAAAATGCTAATTAGAATAATATTAGAGATCATGCATAATTTTCCCAAAAAGTGCATTATCTGCATCAGGAAAATTCACATTAATTATTTCTTAGTCCATTTCATTTTCAGATCTAACGCTGGTTTATAATCAGGATGTATATGCAGTAAACTGTCTATCTCGAATCCTGCTATGGAACGATCCCCAAAGTTATAAACCGCTTCAATACAAAGTGTCTTGTAAAGTGGCTCTATTGGATCATACTCAAGCGCTTTAGCAAAACACATATAAGCATCCTCCCACCTGCCCTCTTCTGAAAATTGAGTACCGCGCAGACTCCATATCCTGCAAATATTCCTCCTCGCTTCATATAGTTGAGGGCTAAGATCGAGAGCTTTTCGAAAACAAAAAAGAGCATTGGCATCCTCACCCAAATCGCTCCAACTGACGCCAAGATTATTCCATGCTTTGGCGTGAGTAGGTTGATTTTCAAGTTCGCGTCTATAGTAATCAACAGCACGGTGAAGATCACCCTGCTCTCTCGCAAGCTCAGCTATGTAAAAATTCACATGCGGCGCTCGAGGATCTGCTTCGATTGCCTTTAGATAAAACTGCTCGGCTTGATCAATTTTTCCAAGTCTTTCATAAGCTTTTCCTTCGGTAAATAATCCATATGTACCCGAAGCTGCATTGAAACCGGTGCTTGTTAATCTCGGCAGTACTACACCAATGACAATAACAATCCCTAGTATAACCCATCTGATCGGTCTGATATGTTCTTTTTCCTTAATAAGTTTTATAAACCCCATCACGCCTCCAACAGCTAAGATAATCAGCAACGGCGTCAACGGATGCCTGAAACGACCATTCACAAAAAACTGGATAATCGTTAGAAAGAAAACAGATGTAAACAGAAATATCAGTCTGATGCCGTTCTTTTTCCAACCGATAAATAATCCTGCAAATGCAAAGGGCAGCAGATTCGCAAAACTGATGAACATCAGCACCCCTAACATCGGAAAGCGGTTGCCCTGATAATACAGATCGCGGTTGCTGGATATTTCTGTCTTATTCCAGAAAAGCAATGCTTTCCTAAGCATCAATTTCAGCCATGCCCGTGGATGCTCCCTGATCTCACTTAGTCCTTCATTCCAATAGAGTTTATCAACATCAGAATCTTTTAAAACCGATCCACTTTTAGATTCCACCCATCGTTTCATTTCCAGCCAGCCCCAGCCTGTCCCAATACCGGGAAATTTGGCTGTCATCCCATCGGATTGATGATGATTGCCGATATAGTAATTGACGCCCCCTTGAGCGGAAATCAACACCGGTCCGGATCCTGTTGTAAGATGTATTATGAGCATGAACAGCAACGGTAGTATTGACACTCCCACGAATATCACAACCTTCTTTACATTCCTTCTAATAAAGAAAACCCAAAGTGCTGCTACCGGCAGGAAAGTAAGCACAACTGGTCTTGTCAAAACGCTGAGTGCGAAAAATAATCCTATGCGATAGGATGTACTTTCACCAGTCTCCAACTTCAGCATTTCAAGAATGAAGGTTAATGCTAAAAGTATGAACAGTGATGTCGGTAGGATTTCGAGATCAAAATAAACCATCAAACCACACAAAGCCGCTATAATTCCGGCTGCTGTTCCAGCCTTGTCTCCATATAATAACCGACCAATACGCATAACCTGGACACACGACCAGGCGCCTGTCGCAATACCCAGCAGACGCGGTATAAGCAGATCCACTCCGAAAAACAAATATAATAATCCAAGTATGAGAGGATAAAAGGGAGGTCGAAAAATGAGACTGGAATGGATCTTTAGCTGTGAGAAGGAAA
Source organism: bacterium (assembly GCA_021734165.1). Lineage (GTDB taxonomy): Bacteria > Electryoneota > AABM5-125-24 > Hatepunaeales > Hatepunaeaceae > JAIPJL01. The sequence continues at coordinate 8,772 of JAIPJL010000057.1, forward strand.
CAGCTATATCATAGTAGTCCTCAGCATCCCATAGCGGTACATGAAAAAGCGGTGATTTGCTGTATTGTACTAAATAGATCAACCTGACAACTACCGCCAGCAGCGCCACAAACCAGGGACTGAAAAAGAATGTATATATTCTATTTGTCAATCCATCTTTCAATTTAAAACTCATTATTATCTTTGCTGATGCTCTTCACCACGACGCCCCAATGCCAAATCATCAACTCCGTCTCCGCCTTCTAAGCGTAGTATTCTGCGGTTTCTTACTTGTATCTTCATGAGGATAATCAGTAGTATAATGTAATCCTCTGCTTTCCCTACGTCTTATTGCTGAACGAATAATCAGAAACGCAACCAAAGCTATATTACGAAGCTCAAGCAGCCCCTCCGTTAATCTGGATCTTGCATATAAATCATCAACCTCATGACGAATTATTTCGACTCTCCGACGTGCACGTTCAAGCCTTAGATTGCTGCGCACAATCCCGACATAATCCCACATCAATTTACGCAATTGAAAAAGATCATGAGAAACAAGCACCCACTCTTCTTTATCGGAACTCCCATAAGGATTCTTCATCATCGGTGGAACAACCGGCTCCGGAAGAGAATCAATTTCAGACTTTGCAGATTTTGCTGCCCGATGCGAAAACACAACCGCTTCAAGCAAAGAGTTTGACGCCAGCCTGTTTGCGCCGTGTACTCCACTGCAAGCTACTTCACCGGTGGCATAGAGTCCCTGCAAAGAGGTCTTCCCTGACAGATTAGTCAAAACCCCGCCACACATATAATGTGCAGCCGGTACAACTGGAATCAACTCTTTAGTAATATTAATATTCTGTTTGAGACAGTGCTTATAAATGGTTGGAAAGCGCTCACGTACCTCAGTGGGATGTCTTCCGGTTATATCAAGATAAACAAATTCCTCACCGCGTGTCTTCATCTCATTGTCAATCGCTCTTGCCACAATATCCCGCGGCGCTAAATCTTTCATTTTATGATAGTTCTTCATGAACGGAGCGCCATCCTGAGTACGCAATATCCCGCCAAATCCCCTTACTGCTTCGGAAATAAGGAAAGCCTGACCTTTGATCGGATAAAGCGCTGTCGGATGGAACTGCATAAATTCAAGATTACGAATACTTGCTCCCGCCCTGTATGCCATTGCTATACCGTCACCGGTTGCAATAGGCGGATTAGTAGTATGAAAATATACCTGCCCGCATCCTCCGGTTGAAAGTACCGTAATACGACCAAGTATAATATTAATTATACCATCAGAAGTGAGCACATAAACACCCACGCAACGCTGCTTTTTTGCGTTATTAACCACAGCAAGATCAACAGCGGCATAATGCTCATATATCTCGATATTAGAATGATCCTTACAGCGTTCTACAAGTCTGCTTTCAACTTCGCGTCCAGTGAAATCGGCTTTATGAACAATTCGATCACGCGAGTGACCTCCCTCACGACCTAATGATAAAACTTTCTTACCATGATCGAAAGATCCGGAAAATTCCACACCCCATTTCTCAAGATCAAATATACGTTGCGGTCCTTCATTGATCATCAATTCAACAGCGCGTCTGTTGCAGAGACCAGCTCCACTTTCAATTGTATCGTCAATATGAAGTTTATAAGAATCGCTGCTGTCAAGTACTGTTGCGATACCACCCTGAGCGTAATTAGTAGCTGATTCGGTATCCTTCTTCTTTGTTACCATTATAACCGAACCCTTTTCCGCAACTTCAAGCGCGAAAGTCAGTCCGGCTATACCAGATCCAATAACAAGAAAATCAGTTTTTATCAACTTATTATTCCATTTTCTTAACTTGCTCACTTACTTACTTGCTAACTTGCTCACTTTAAAGAGGTATTTGCATTCTTATCACTGTCCCGCTTTCAGGATTTGAAGACACTATCCAGATCCGCCCTTTATGGACATCCTCTATGATCCGTCGCGTCAAAGACAAACCCAAACCCCAGCCCCTTTCCTTAGTAGTATATCCTGGTCGGAAGATATTCCGCCATTGACGTCGTGGAATCCCACAACCGCTGTCAAAGGCGTCAACAGTCAGTTTACTACCATGAACTGACGCTTTTAAACCTACCCTTCCTGCCTTTCCCTGCAAAGCTTCAACGCCGTTTTTAAGCAGATTCTCAAGCGCCCATTCCAAAAGCGTCTTATTTACTTTCACTTCAATATCTTCGTTCGCCTGTATACTTATACTAACTTCACTACCTGTATGTCTCGGCAGGCGTCTCTCAATATATTCAACTGCTTCCTTTATTATCGGTTGCAACTTTTCAGATTTCAACGGAGCCTGCGATCCGATTCGATTGAACCTATCTGCAATTATGCGTAATCGCTCAAGATCTTTCTTTATCTCAATTTGTACTTGAGTATCTTCCGGTTTCTCTGCCTGAAGCTCTACCCAGCCATATAGCGAAGTTAGCGGTGTTCCAAGCTGATGCGCGGTTTCGCGAGCCATTCCCACCCAGACCATACGCTCCTCACTGCGTTTTATACTCCGAAAACCAAGGTAACCGATTAAAACCAATATACTTACAATAACGACCTCTACATATGGCATAACACGCAACCTTCGAATCTGCTCCGAATCACCGTAGTAAAAGTAGAATTTTAGACCGAATTCTGGGATTTCAATAGGTACAGGTTCATTACCTGATTTCGACCATTCTGCTATGAAATGTTTCGCCTTTTCGAGCGCTTCATCATCTGGCGCCTCATCCAATTCATTAAGTCCTGACCATGAAATCGGTTGATGTTCAGCATCGGTTACAATTAGAGGAAAGTCCTTCTCAGCCATACCGCTGAGGTATGAATTGAGAGCCTCATCATCACCCTGAACGAGTAGCATTTTAAACCGCTCTACCTTTAAAGTAAGAAACCGTCGCGAACTGTCTCGTAGATCAGAAACCATGCTCTCGGTATAAATCATCACCGCAAGCACAGTCGCAACCGCAAGCACAAACAGCAGTCCTTTGAAACTGCCGGCAAGTCTGTATGGCAGCCTCAACTTCTGCTCTCATCAGGACGTTGAGCAACCACGAGAAGTGAACCTCCTTTGGGATGGTCTTTCTTCGCAAGATCGATATACATCATTAATAATCCTATCGGAAGTGCTAATATAAGGTGGAGTATTACAATCGGAAGAATCAATTTAGATTTTGATAGCAGACTCAAAGGAATTCGTTGCAGCAGGTTCCAGGCAATTCGACCGGGCAGACCATATCCATGAACCATCCTGATGATTTTAAAACCTGCTTTTTCCAGTCGCTCGCGAGCCTCTGAATCGCGGTAACCATCCCTTACGTGCTCATCAACCGACCAACGTTGGGCTATATCGTTTATCGCACTCCCCCCTTGCTCAGTGAGGTGGAAATCAAAGGAAGTGGAAGTGGCGTCAGGCGTCTCCGCCTGACACTCAACTATTCTGGGAGTGTGCATCATCAAATAACCACCCGGCATAAGAACTCGAAAGTATTCACCAAAGGTAGCGATATCATCTTCAATATGCTCCATTACATCCACGGTAAGAATCAAATCGAAAACACGCTCTTTTAAAGGAATACACTGCACGTCACCTAACACTATTTTCGATGAAGGATGTACCTTTCTAAAATAATTCTCACTTCCATAAAGATGCTTGCTGTCTATTTCAAGTCCGACAAGTTGCGCATTTCTGAACATCCTTAACATACGATCCGAATATTGACCAAATCCCATTCCGGCGTCAAGTATCGTTGTTTTCCGGCCTCGTAAACCAGACTTCAGCCGCTTCAACTCCCGTCGGACATACCACGCCCTAAGGAATAATACATCCATAGTCAGAAAGAAACAACGCCTTAGAAACTTGCTGCGCCCAATTAATCCCGCTAAACTATATTTAATAGGATCGTATTCCATTTTATGAAAATCGAATCCTTTCGGTTTGTAATGGATACAAAATTAAAATCTGTGTCAAGTTTATTTATCTCGCTCTCAAGAAACACTGGATTAGTTCGTATAATTTAATATTATTATTTACGATTTCAATTGATACATTTGATATTGTTGCAATTTAGCAAAGATTATCGAAGTTGTAATTTTATCTTGATACATTTAGTTGCTCATTCATTCAATAATACTTATACTTTGATTATAAAGTATAAGCTGTAACTATTTAATACTATAATTTTGCAAAGATTTTAGATCGGTTTGCATAAAAATATTTTTTTTTGGTAAAAAAAAACATAATTGATTAATATTTAACATGCTCTTATTAACAGACCGGCTCAACTCACAACTATCCTTACGGTGTCTGTGCTTTAAGCATTAAAACAACCTTGATTGAAATAAATTCGAAATAAATAAAGATAATTCAAATTTATTTTGATTTTCATTCGTAATTAATAATAGTAATTATTATTGATAAAAAGATGAATGAAAAACCAAAATACAGATTTTCCAGGCAGCGAAAAGTAATTCTTGATGAATTAAAAAAAGCTAGATGCCATCCGACGGCTGATGTTCTATACAGAACCATAAGAAAGCAACTGCCTAAAATAAGTCTTGGCACGGTGTACCGAAACCTTGATTTACTGATTCAGCAGGGATTAGTCTTAAAAATTCTAATCGACGGTCATCCAAGCCGCTTCGAGTACGTTGATAAAGATCACATACATATTCGCTGCGTGAGCTGTGGAAAGATTGACGATCTTCCATTCGAACCTTCTTTATCATTGGACGATGTTAAGATCAAAAGCGAATATGAGATAGTAGGTTACAATCAGGAGTTCATTGGCAAGTGCCCTGATTGCCTACGAAAAGAAAAGCAACAAAAACAAGTTAAAGTTTGATACTGTAAAATTTTATTTCAATAAAGGACAAAATATGCCCAAGAAAATAACAAATCGGTTCAGTGTTTCATATCTGCAGATTCTGGATGAAAATGGAAAAGTGGATAAGAAACTTGAGCCTAAGATCCCGGATAAGGATCTGATCAGCATGTACCGCTGGATGGTAATGGCGAGAGAGTTTGATGAAAGAATGCTGAAACTACAGAGACAGGGACGAATTGGAACCTTTGGACCATCTATCGGTCAGGAAGCGGCACACTGTATTCCCGCCTATCTTATGAATGAAAAAGACTGGATGGTTGGCGCTTTCCGCGAAGCCGGAGCGAGGCTGATCCGCGGTGAGACTATGGAGCAAGCTCTTCACTTCTATAATGGCTATGAAGAAGGCAACGCTAAGCCTGAGGGCAGCAACATCCTTCCCGTTTCCATCATAGTTGGTGCTCAGGCATTACATGCAGTTGGAATTGGTTACTCGCTTAAGTACAGAAAAGTTAAAGATGCCGCTGTCGTAACTTTTTTCGGTGACGGCGCAACGTCGGAAGGTGACTTTCACGAAGCGATGAACTTCGCAGGCGTCTGGCAGGTTCCAGTGGTGCTTATCTGCCAGAACAACCAGTGGGCAATTTCGCTTCCAAGGCATAAGCAGACGAGATCCGCTACAATCGCTCAGAAAGGCATCGCTTACGACGTGCCGGGCATTCAGGTTGACGGTAACGATCCTCTGGCAATGTATGTCGCGTCAAAGGAAGCACTTGAAAGAGCAAAAAGCGGTGGTGGTCCTACCCTAATAGAGGCTGTCACTTTCAGAATGATGATGCACACGACCGCTGACGATCCAACCAAATATCGTACTGACGAAGAAGTTGAAGGTTGGAGACCGAAAGATCCTCTTATTCGCATGAAGACTTATCTCATTAATAAGAACATTTGGAGTGATACAAAGGAAGAGGAAATGCGAGCCGAGGTTAAGAAAGAGATCGATGAAGCGGTTAAAAACTTCGAAGCAAATCCGAGTTTTGATTCAGCGTTAGTCTTTGATCATACCTATGGCAATAAACACTATACATTTGAAGAAGAGCGAACTGAATTTTTGGCAGAACGAGCGAAGGAGGCGGAAAATGTCAAAGCTTAACATGGTTCAGGCTATTAACTTGGCATTACAGGAAAAGATGAAAGACGATGATGGTGTCGTCGTGCTTGGTGAGGACGTAGGCGTCGATGAAGGAGTCTTTAGGGTAACTGCCGGACTTCTTGAGAAATACGGTGAGGAAAGAGTAATCGATACACCTCTTGCCGAGTCTGGTATTATCGGAACATCTATTGGTATGGCGCTTACAGGAATGAAACCTGTCTGTGAAATGCAGTTCTCAGGATTCTCCTACTTGATAATGCACCAGTTGGAAGGTCACGCTTCAAGGATGCGACAGCGTTCTCTCGGAGCATGGAGTGTCCCATTAGTCGTCAGAATGCCTTACGGTGGAGGCATTAGAGCATTGGAACATCACTCGGAAAGCCGCGAAACATTTTACGCTCACATTCCAGGTATTAAGACCGTAATACCATCATCACCCAGAAACGCAAGAGCGCTTCTGGTTTCTGCAATTGAGGATCCCGATCCCGTTATATTCATGGAACCGAAGCGATCTTATCGTGCATTCCGTGAAGATGTTCCGGATAAGATTGAGAGGATGGAACTCGGCAAAGCTCAGATCGTTCAGGAAGGAAATGATATTACGGTGATCTCCTGGGGCGCAATGATGAGACCTGTTATAAAAGCGATAGAAGAAAGCCAAAAAGAGTTCAATGCAAGTATTGAGTTAATAGACATACTCACCGTTTCGCCATTGGATGAAAAGGCTATAATTGATTCAGTTATGAAAACAGGGCGTGTGGTAATAGTTCAGGAGGCGCCGAAGAATGTCAGTATCTCATCGGAAATCGTTGCCCGTATAAACGATAAAGCCTTGCTTTATCTTGAAGCTCCGGTGAAACGTGTTACCAATTACGATGTGGTTACTCCCTATTTCTCGCGAGAGTTGGACTTTATACCTTCACAGGGACGTATTAAGAGAGCCATCAAAGAAACGCTCGATTTCTAATATCAATGTGCAGTCAAACGTCTCGTTTGACTGTGTTTTGCATGGCGTCAAACGGTACGTTTTACGCCACATCATTAGATGTATGAATGCAAGATAACATTAAGGAAGAGGAAACTCAATGTACGAATTCAAATTACCCGATCTTGGCGAAGGCATCCATGAAGGTGAAGTCCTCAAGTGGCACGTTAAAGTCGGTGACACAATTAAAGAGGACGATCCCTTAATTGAAGTTGAGACTGACAAAGCTGCCGTAACCATACCTTCTCCGCGCGGTGGAATTATCATGACTCTCAAGGGCGCGGTTGGTGATATACTAAATGTTGGTGATGTGATTGTCACTATTGAAGATGGCAGTGGCGCTTCAGTTGCTCCTGCTGAGGTTCCAACAAAAACAGAACCTATTGAAACTCCTGTAAAAGTTGAAACACCAGCGCCTATAGCGCCAACAGTTGAAACCTTGGAAGTAGCATCAGGCAGACCTGTTCCTGCAGCGCCAGCCACCAGAAGACTTGCTCGTGAACTTGGCGTAAATATCAACATTATCAAGGGAACAGGACCTGCCGGAAGGGTAACACCTGAAGATGTAAAACTTGTCGCTTCAGGTGAAGTTCCAACTACAATAGAACCTGTAAAAAAAGAAGCTGCCACAGAAAGTGATAGCTGTCCGATTGCTGTAACAAAGACTCCAGCAATGTCAGCAATTCCTTTCCTTGACCTTGATCCAATGCCAGATTTTGCGAAAGAGGGTCCGATTGAAATTGAGAAACTGCGCTCCATTCGTCGTAAAGTCGCACACAAGATGACTACCTCCAAGATCCTTATTCCGCATGTTGTTCACATGGATGAAGCTGATGTAACTGAGCTCGATAAATTCCGGCGTGAAGAGAATGCAAGACGTGAGGGTCGGGGTGGAAAACTTACATTGCTGCCATTTGTGATAAAGGCTGTCATTGCGGGTTTGAAAGAATATCCTGCATTCAACGCAAGTATTGATCCCTTTAAAGAAGAAATTATCTACAAGAAGTATTACAACGTGGGTGTTGCTGTCGATTCAGACCGCGGTTTGATTGTGCCGGTGATAAAAAACGCCGATCAGAAGAGTATTATCCAACTGTCAGATAAAATAGTTGAGCTGGCTGAAGGAGCCCGTGACGGGAATATTAACGTTGCAGATCTGTCAGGTGGCACATTTACTATCACCAACATCGGACCCATCGGAGGAACCGGATTCGCCGCAGCAATCAACTATCCTGAAGCTGCTATACTTGGATTGGCTCGCGCTCAGGATAAACCCGTAGTACGTAACGGCGAGATCGTGATTCGCAAAATGCTCCCGATATCGCTCTCATTCGATCACCGGATCGCTGATGGAGCAGACGCCGCACGAATGGTTTCGGGGATCATTAAAAGACTCTCCGATCCTTACACACTGTTACTTGAGATATAAGAGGAGTATATTATGGTTATGGGAAGCTTAACCCAAGATGCCGAGGTTGTTGTTATCGGCGCCGGTCCGGGTGGATATGTCGCAGCAATTCGCCTTGCAGATCTCGGTAAAGAAGTCGTCCTGGTTGAAGAAAGCGAGGATCTGGGAGGCGTATGTCTCAGAGAAGGCTGTATTCCATCAAAGGTTCTGATCAACGTTGTTGATATGGGTAATTCCGCAGTTGACGCCAGGAAAATGGGATTGAACGTCGGTGAAGTAAGTTACGATCTGGACAAACTCAGAAAATGGACAGGCTCCGTTGTTGATGGCTTGACGAAGGGCGTCAGGATGTTACTCGAAAAACGCGGTGTTGAAATTGTACACGGAAGAGCGCAGTTTGTCAATAACAATACAATTTCAGTAGATGGCGGTAAGGTGAAACTGAACTTCAAGCATGCTGTTATAGCCACCGGATCACGTATCAACGAACTTCCATCCGCCTATGATTTGCCTCTATGGTCATCCTCTGAAGCTCTAAAGTTGCCGGAAGTCCCCAAGAGGTTAGTAGTTGTCGGAGGCGGATATATCGGTCTGGAGATGGGGCTTGTCTATGCAGGGCTGGGTTCGAAGGTAACAATGGTTGAGTTTTCTGAAAGACTCCTGCTTGGCGCTGATCCTGATCTGGCAGGCGTGATGATTAAACATTGTGAACAGAGAATGGATAGAATTCTGACAGAATCAAGGGTAGAAAAGGTTGAAAAGAGCGGTGATGGATATGCCGTAACTGTCAGTCATAAAGGAGAAAACGAGGTGATCGAATGCGACCAGGTTCTCGTCGCAATCGGTCGTAAACCCAATACCGACAATCTTGGTCTTGAGAATACCGATGTAAAGATCATCGACCACGGTCTGATAGATGTTGATGTTCATAACAGAACCAGCGTTCCTAATATTTATGCCATTGGCGATGTCGTACGGGGTCCTGCTCTGGCTCATAAAGCAAGCCGCGAGGCAAAGGTTGTCGCTGAAATCATTGCAGATCACCAGGCGGAGTTTGACAACCGCGCCATACCTGCAGTCGTATTTACTGATCCTGAGATAGCCTGGACAGGTTTGACCGAACGGGAAGCACACGATCAGGGTATCAGCTATAAGCTCGGTAAATTCCCTCTGAGAGCGCTTGGACGTGCCAGGACTATGGGCAGAACTGACGGGATGGTTAAAATACTTTCCGACCCTGAAACTAACCTGGTTCTTGGAGTAGGCATGGTCGGACCACACGTTTCTGAAATGATTTCAGAAGCGACTCTGGCGTTGGAGATGGGCGCTACTCTCGAAGATCTGATGGTAACGATTCATCCGCACCCGACTATCTCCGAATCTATAATGGAAGCTGCCGAGGTTGCGGCAGGAAGCGCTGTGCATATTATTGCGCCAAAGTAATAGAATAGCGGGTGGCACGGGCTACTTGTTGCCTGTGTTTCATTACTAAAATGGAAATTACAAGCAAAATTTCTAAAGAAAAGTACTTAAAGATCAGAGATTACGATTATGATAATGATCTGATTGAAGTTGTAAAAAGGACTCGTAAACCGGCGCTTAAAGTTTATCAACCAATGGAAACGGCTGTTATCCTGGGGCGAGGAAGCAATCCGGGTAAAGAGATTGATTATGCTGTTTGCGATATAGACAATACACCGGTTTACCAAAGATCAGGCGGTGGATGCGCAGTTGTGCTTGACAAGGGAAATATTATCGTATCAATAGTCCTTCCTACAGAAGGATTTTCCAATAATCGTATTTATTTTGATAAATTATCTCAGTGGCTGATAGGCAAACTTGACGAGATCGGTATTAAAGGAGTCTATCAGGATGGGATTTCAGATCTGGTATATAATTGTAAAAAAGTGGGTGGATCAAGCATTCAACGCACTAAAGATTACTTATATTACTCAACAACACTCTTGGTAGAACCGGAGGTTCATCTGATGGAGCGCTATTTGCCACATCCACCTCGTGAGCCGGAGTACAGAAATGGGAGATCGCACTCTGAATTTGTCGGTACTCTTCCTGTAAATAGCGTTAAGGAATTAGCGCAAAATTTAAGAAGCAAACTTGATAGTAAAAAAGCAATTGAGGAGTTAGGTGGTTTTATTATTATTAACAAATAGTATTGAGAATCAGTATATATTACATAAGCTCTCAAATAAGGATAAGCTCACAAATAAGGATAATAGTCTTATGAATCTGTATTTTCACGTAGTGAAAAAACGTGAATAGCCACCAGCGATAGCTGGTGGAGTAAGATTTCCGCATCTAAACCAACTCCGAAGGAGTTGAACAATAAAGCCTATATATTCAATCCGCTGTAAAGCTGATTGCAAATGGAGTTTACAAATTTAATCCAATGACTCTAATGTCATTGACAATAACTTTTAACTTTAACAACCTTTTGACACTTACAGGCTTGCCAATGCGCTACAAAGTAAAAACAGGTATGTTTGCCTGGTTGATATTTAGAATCAGCGGATTATTGCTGGTGCTTTACCTGATCATCCATATAAATGTGATCGGAAACTTAAGCGATCCTGCTCAATTTGACACTACGATGACTACGCTTGGTTCCTGGCAGTTCAGAATACTGGAAATCGGATTATTAGCGGTTATTATCGTTCACGCGATGAACGGAATCAGAATATTTATTGTTGATTTTGCCAACGGTTCGCTATATCAGAAGAAACTGTTCTGGACACTTTTCGCAGTTGGCGCTATACTTTTTCTTGCCGGAACATATCCAATGCTTTCACACACGCTTCACGCCAAAGACAAACAGGCTAATATTCAGATTATCTATAACGATTCAGGGCTAAATGAAACGAACATAGTTCTCATTGACGAAGGAGATGCAGATGAGAACTGAAATTGATTCCGGATTAAATTCTGGTGGTGTAATTAAATGGTTCCTGCAACGAATTACAGGCGCGTTTTTGTTGTTTGGATTGCTTACTCATTTCTGGGTACTGCACTTTTTCCCTCCTGAGCACGGCGAAATCACTTTCGAAACTGTGATGGCTCGCTTGCAGCATCCTCTTTGGAAAACATTTGATATTCTGTTTTTATTGGTAGTACTCTACCACGGCATGAACGGTGTTCAGATTGTCATTAACGATTATATACAAAAGAACGGATGGCGCATCCTGATAGTTGGTTTCCTCTGGATTGGCGGGCTCTTTCTATTGGTCAAGGGTACAATTACAATTCTAAGTCTAACCTAAGTATAAATATGTCAAATAGACAATTACATAAATTCGACGCAGTTGTCATCGGTTCAGGATTAGCCGGATTACGAGCAGCCATAGAGCTGTCACGCAAGTACAATACTGCCGTTATATCTAAGGTTTTCCCTACGCGCTCACATTCAGGCGCTGCACAGGGTGGCATCGCCGCTTCGCTCGCCAATCTTGATGATGACAACTGGGAATACCACATGTTCGATACTGTTAAGGGATCGGACTATCTTGGAGATCAGGACGCAATCGAGACACTGGTTAGAGAAGCGCCTGATGTTGTCTATGATCTGGAACATCTGGGAGTTCCCTTCTCGCGTACTTCGGAAGGACTGATCGCACAACGGAAATTTGGTGGACATACTCTGAACTACGGCGAGAAAGCTGCTCTCAGAGCGTGCTATTCTGCCGATTACACAGGTCATGTGCTGCTGCATACGCTTTACGAACAGTCCATCAAGAACAACGTCCGTTTCTTTAGCGAATTCGAAGCGCTGGATTTGCTAATAGATAATAATATCTGTAACGGCTGTGTCGCCTGGGATATCCGCAGAGGTGATCTTCATGTTTTTCATTCCAAAGTCCTGGTCATGGGAACAGGTGGATATGGTAGAGCTTTCAAGATAACCTCCAACGCTCACGCCAACACCGGTGACGGTCTTGGTATGATCCTGCG
>JAIPJL010000058.1 GCA_021734165.1 bacterium
AGATATTTGATCGTTTCCTGGAGGAGAGCATTGGGGGTATTGACCATAAGATTCTTGCCGCTGCAATCGTAGCTTATCGCAAGGCTCGCGAAGAGGCGCTTGTATTATATCCTCGCGCCAACCGGACGCTTGCTTATTTAGCAAAACACGGCGTAAAGCTGGCAATTGTCACTGATGCTCCACCAAAGCAGGCATGGTTAAGATTATACCAATTGAATCTGCATCACATATTCGACGCGGTTATTGTATCCGAAGAAGCTGGCGCACCGAAGCCGTCACCGCTGCCTTTTCGAAAAGCTTTGGAAACATTGAACCTGAAACCTGAGGAGGCTTTAATGGTCGGAGACTGGCCTGAGCGGGATATTGTCGGCGCTAAGAATGTGGGAATTCGCACTGTGTTTGCGAGGTATGGTGATCCGCGGGGGGTTGTGGATTCGGGAGCGGATTATGATATTGAAGACATCGGCGAATTAATTTCGATTGTAGAAAATATTTGATGCCAATGTCCAGTCAAACGTCTCGAGTTCTTTGAATTATTGTAGTGATGTGTCATTCAGGACTTGACTCGGAATCAAAAATCACAAATCAAGAATCACTAATCAAGAATCACTATTAAAGCTCCGACACGCGTCTCTTGACACAAAAGTCAAGTTTCGTGTCAGTTTTCGGCAAAGAATCCGGGTACACAAAATTATCGTCACATCGTCACAGAATCAGCGGAAAGCCATATCCAGTAAGGGTTAGAGGGTGTGACGGAAATGTGACGGAAGTGACGGAATGATTAACCACCAAGCCACAAAGACACTGAGAAAATACTGTTAAGTGATGTTATAAGATGCAGATAAGTTGAAATACCGCGTTTGTCATTCTGAGCGCAGCGAAGAATCACAATCCCCCCCTGTCATTCCTGCGAAGGCAGGAATCCAGTCAAGTCACCTGATACGACACACCTTAATACTTGTCCAACAGCATGGGAAAATGCCGAAATACCGGATTAAATTTCAAGTGACCGAAAATACTGACAGAAAGCTGTTGACAAATAAAAATGAAATAAGTATCATAATTTCGTAGTATTTATCAGTAATGACACAGGATAGCCCGCAGCTTTACGGGTCAATTCCGGCGACAATACGGCATCTGAGCTATCCCCCTTGGTACCGCTGCGCTATATCTTATGCAGCGTATAATGATAGACTAACTCAAGCTTATAAATTGGGAGATAACCTTATGCCTTTTCACACCGAACAGCCTTGTAGTAACAGAAGGAATTTAAGTTTGTTCATAATATATAGAGGATTGTTGCACCGAATTTAAATCCAGACAAACAGCTAGTCTCCAGTACCTATGTAATTTACTATACGAAACAGCTGCCGTTATGCAATTATCAATAGACGGAAAATATTCAATAATTGGCTCAAACTCCACACTCTGAAATCGCGCAGTAGTGATTTTTTGAAGAACTTTATTCATTTTACTATCGTTTTTAATTATTCTCTTTCTTTCCATAGATGCAAGCCTTTCGTTTGATTTCCAGCGAATGATGGAAGAGAAGTTTACATGTTTAAAATTAATACCTAAATTAGTAATATCGCTCTTTATTTCTAAAAATACAGTCGCAGGATCAAAACATGAAATACGATATGCAGCAGTTGCCCAGTTTACCCTAGCCGATAGAGCAAGTCTTTTTGTCTGCGAAAGTCTCTGAATTGCTGAATTATCTGATTTATTATATATAATGCTAAACTGCTCGTCAGGTATTAAAAGTTTACCTGCAAACGAATCACATAAATACTCATGAGCCCAATACTCAGAATTGATAAAGTGATGCTCAATTCCACTTCTCAATAAAACCATATGACCTATTTCATGTGCGATTATATAACGAATGAATCCTCTTTTACTTGGCTCAATACCCAAATTCCTATTAATAAGTATCTCTTCACGTCTATCTTTTTTTCGAACTAAAAGAGCTCTCTCCTTGATATCATTACTAAACCTCGCGCTTAAACCAATTTTCTTTCTTACAAGCTTAAGGTCCACCGGAAATCCAGCTTCCACTGAATATGACTCAGCTATTTGTACGATCTCTTCAAGAATTTTGAGATATTGTTGCCTATTCATGTTTCTTAAAATACTCACGAATACATAGAATTCCTGGACGATATGTATTAGTGGCGGAGCTGTTTTTCCATGCAGCCAGTTTTTCTTGAACTTCCTCTCTTGGTAGTAACTCTATTTTCTCATATTGCGAAATCACTTTAGCTATTGTATAGCCAACATCCAATGTTTTTTCATCATCTTCTGTGTGATGTAATACTAGTTTATCAATAACAAGACGTAAGCAATCTAACTTCTCTGGGCATTCCTTCTTTATTTTATCTTTTACTTTTTTATCAATTACAAAATGGATACGCCATAATCTTGAAAATCTGTTAATTTGTGCTTTAAGATGTCCTCCCGTAAGTTGATCCGTATGTTTATCTTCGTACTCATCTAAAGGTAACACATCATTACCGTATGCAATCTTGACTTTTGCAATTTTTTTATTCATCTCAGGATTAGGACAATACATTGCTAAAGATCCTTGTTCAAGGTCAAAATCTTTCTCGAGATTGTATAATACAGATAAGCGATTTTTAGCAGCTGTTTTTTTATCTTCTTCTGCTCTTTTATTAAAAGATGTTTTCGAAAAATAATTTGTAATTTCAGATCTTACATCAGCTGGTAAAGCACCAAAAAAACGCGTGTAAAGTCCTTCATATAACTGTCTTCTTGAAAGCGCTAACAGTAGTTTTAAAGCGGATTTTGCATTGTTATCATCTCTTTTCTTAGCATCTTGGATTGCATAGCTAAGGAATTCATCGTCGCCGAAATTGAAAAAGTTTGAGGCTTCAATATTGTTATTTACCCCTTCACCATAAAGTTCAAATATTGCTCTGTCGAGCATTGCTGAAGCGCAAAGTTTAGTAGGATGGAAAATTACCGATTCAGCTAATTGGTACCTCCACTCAAGTAAATCTAATATTCCCGTAATTGCATCTGTTCTTATTTTTGGTCTTGAACCTAATGAGATAACAAATTCATCCAGATAATCTTCAGCCTGGTCATTACTATCTTTTTTCCTGATCTCCATATACTGAACAATACGGTCATCGAAAGGTCGAGGTTTACCAAGATGATACCAATCACGGTATATATAATCTTAAAGATCTGCACAAATTGTGTTGCCAATCATATCACGACAAACGTTTAAACGTATCTCGTTTGATTTTATTAGAAACGTTTCTTTTTTTTTCAAATCTTGATTATTATTTTTGGATTCGTAAGTTGAGTGATTACTATTTAATGGCTTAAGAATTAACAACATTACTAAATCGGATGGCGTTAAATTATTCTTTCTAAGATCTTCCGGCATAAATTTACTGTACTCTTTATCAACTCTTTCTCTCAGCGTCAGTTCATCTTTATCCTTGTAATCGGGGTAATCAAAAATTAGTTTTAATCTCTCAAATTCATCGTGCCTACCAAGAAGACCAAGTTCGTCTTCAAGAGTATGCCCTGCTGCAATATGTCCAATATCGTGCAATAAGGCTCCAAGTCGTATGAAACGCCTTTCTCCTTCTAATTTCGGATTTAACTGCACCATAGCATTTGTGTATGGGTCATTTGTGGATTTGCCACTGATGAACCTGCCAATCGTACGATGGTGTTTTTGTGCTTTCCTTGTGTTTTGTTTCACTGCATCCATCATTCTTTGAACGATTTTAACTGTTCCAATAGCATGTTCAAAGCGTTTGTGAGTGGCACCTCGATATACTAAATATGTCTGACCTAATTGGTTTATTTTAGCAAGTCTTTGGAAAGCAGGATGATTAATTACTTGAATTTCTTCTGGATATAACCATACAAAACCTGAAACTGGCAAAAACATCTCTTGTCGATCTGCTTTATTGCTGCAATTTTTAAAAGTTTCTGATTCTGGATCATTTTCTACTAAACGTTGTTGCAGAAAAGGTTGTGATTCAATGTGATCCAGATCATCTTCATCACACTTAGATTGATCGCTCACTTTAGGACTGAAAGCACTATCAAAAATTGATTCATCTTGTTTGACTTCAGATGATTTTGTATTAGTATTGGTAACTTCTTCAGGAAAAGCACTTGTCTGGATTTGGTCAATTTTCGAAGGTTTGTTCTCCTCATTATTATTCTCAAGGAATTTTCTTGCTTTCTTATTTTGCTTTTTACTTTCCATTTTAACCTCCGTAGGTTTATTATTTATGCTTATTACTAAAGTCTTCATGCAAATATAATCATTTATGGACATTTAGTCAATAGTATCGTAACCCAGCTTGCCATCAAGCCGGGATTTAGTTGATTAGAAGCAATTGATATAAAAAGGGAAATATATTGGATTTGAATTTGGAATCTATTATATTCAAATAAGAATCAAAATAAAGGTAAGAACGATTAGTATGTTTAAAGACGTCAGAATATCCAAGCATTTCCAGAAAAGCGAAAGGATAGTCGTTTTCGAAGGAGACTGTTTAAAATTATTAGAAACGATACCGGATGAGACCGTTCAACTTGTGATAACATCACCCCCCTACAATATAGGTAAGGAATATGAGAAAAGATTAAGACTAGAAAGGTATATAGAACAACAGTCGAAGGTGATCAAGGAGTGTTATAGAGTTCTAAAAAAAACTGGGAGTATATGTTGGCAGGTTGGTAACTTTATTGATAATGGTGCAATTATACCGATTGATTCTGTACTATATCCAGTTTTCTCAAATCTTGGATTGAGAATGAGAAATAGAATAATATGGCATTTTGAACATGGTCTCCATTGCAGTAAAAGGTTTTCAGGTAGATATGAGACAATAAATTGGTTTACAAAATCGGACAAATATACTTTCAACCTTGATCCTGTCAGAGTTCCTCAGAAATACCCAGGAAAAAAGCAGTTTAAGGGACCAAATGCCGGAAAGTATTCATGTAATCCGTTAGGAAAGAATCCTAGTGATTTATGGATTATACCGAATGTAAAAAGTAACCATGTTGAAAAAACGGAGCATCCTTGTCAATTTCCCGTTGAATTGATTGAACGCATAGTTCTATCAATGACAGATGAGGATGATATCGTTCTTGATCCTTTTCTTGGGGTTGGCACTTCAATAATTGCATCTATAAGACATAATCGACGTGGTGTTGGAGCAGAAATATATGAAAAATATGTAGAAATATCGCATGATCGGATAAGAAGCGAACTGCAAGGAACTTTAAAAACGCGCCCAATGAATAAGCCCGTTTTCGATCCCCAAAATGCAGGTAAATATCTTACAAAAGCGCCGTGGTTACAAGAAACTTTATCAATAGTGGAGTAAAGTAAAATGAAAATTGTTGAAACATATTCCCATTTAAATGGATTAGAATATCTAATGGTACACAAGAAAGGACTATTAAAAGAAGTAGAAGCCGTTATACGAGGATTAAATGCCGGAGCCTGTAAAACGAAAGTGTCGAAAGAGAAGGGAATGATTGGTAGATACCTTTACTCTCCTGTTGATTTAAACAAAAAATTCAAAGAGCTTTTAGAGGGTAAAGATTGGAGAGAAAGTAGAGTGAGTTATTGGGTTACAAAAAGCGAAAAGCTTATTAGACATACACTCACATTACCGAAAGATGAGCAAAAAAAGGAAATAGAGGAAGCTGGTGAAGAAGCAATCTTCAGCTATAATCAGACGGATTTTGTAAAAGAAAGAGTCGCTATTGAGGTTCAATTTGGCAAGTATTCTTTTGTTGCTTATGACTTGTTTGTAAAGCATTTAGCTTTCTATGTTGGTGATCAGATTGATGTCGGTATTGAAATACTTCCGATGAAATCAATGCAGCGGGAGATGAGTTCAGGGATATCGTATTATGAAGGCGAGCTTTATAATGTCGTCAGACAAGGAAGAGGCGTACCTGCTGTTCCCTTAGTAATATTTGGGGTGGAGCCATGATGAATTAGCTGAAACTGAAATAGTCCCATCAATCATCCATACTCTCCTCCAAAACCATCTTTCCCGCTGATATAAACCACTTAATTGTCCATCAGCTCATTTTCCGTAGATACTCTAAATAGCATCGTAGCCCGGCTTCCCCGCAAGCCGGGATTTTGATATAAACCTGTATCCCCTCTGGTAAGGTTGATGCGGAAGAGGTGTTAAAGAATCACGAATCACGAATCAGAAATCTCAATTCCCTCCCGCAACTTATTCTATCGCACTCGCACGCGCTGCGAACCGGCAGGTTTCCGTAGTTTACGTAAATTTCCGGTTTTCTTTCCACTCCAATTGGTCGTCTTTTTTTCACCGCGACTCTTGACCGGTTTTGAGTCCAGGGTAATGTGCAACTGCTGCCCTGCAACCCAGACCTTCTTAAGATCCTGCAGTATTCGGGTAGGCATGCCTTCCGGCAGATCGATCAGGCTGAACTCGTCGTTTATCTTAATCTTGCCGATATCCTTGCCGTCCAGTCCGGCTTCATTGGCTATTGCGCCGAGCAGATTGCCTGCCTTAACGCCATGCGTGAGCCCGACTTCCACCCGGTATTTTGCCATTTTGCAATCAGTAGAATGCTCTCTCGACCGTTCTTTGGTGTTCTCATGCTCCCCGCGCTTTTTGTCAGGACCGTGACTCTCTGATCTGTTTCTCGAATTGCGATTCTCAGATCGATTTCTCTGACTGCGACTTTCAGAATTACGACTTTCAGATCTCTTTCCCGAACTGCGGCTCTCTGACCGACTTGCAGCCGGAAAGTCTTTTTCCATCAGCAGTAAAGGCTGATCGCCCTGAAACATACACGCAGCGGCGGCGGCAATATCAAACGGATCAAGGTCATTTTCATCCTTCAATTCCAGCATGATCTTTTTAAACAGATCCAGTTTACCATACTCAATCTTTTCTGTAATCTTCTGTTTGAAAGAAGCGATGCGCTGCTCGTTGATCTGCTTAGTTTTCGGCAGTTCGAATGCTTCGATTTTCTGCCGGGTGGCTTTTTCAATCACACGCAGTATCCCCCGCTCGTGCTGTGAGATAAAGATGATAGCTTCGCCGTCACGCCCTGCGCGTCCTGTTCTTCCGACGCGATGGATATACGCTTCCCCGTCAAAGGGAGCGTCATAGTTAATCACATGGCTGATCCGCTCGACGTCAAGTCCTCGCGCTGCAACATCTGTAGCAACAAGAATATCAAATCGTTTTGCTTTCAGACGCTCAATAGTCAGTTCACGCGAACGCTGTGGAATGTCACCATTCAACGGAGCCGCCTTGAAGCCGCGGTATTGGAGATCGCTCGCCAGTTTGACCGTATCCGCTCGTGTGCGGACAAATACGATCACGCCGTCATAATCCTCAGCTTCGAGGATACGGGAGAGGGCGTCCAGCTTATGCAGACCGTTGACCATCCAGTATCGCTGACGGAGGGTTGCAACTGTTGATGTTTTAGTTTTTATTGTAATTTCACGCGGTTTATTCATGAATCGCTTGGCTATCTGACGGATGGCAGGAGGAATTGTTGCCGAATAAAGCGACATTTGACGTTTTTCAGGCGCGCGCTCAAGAATCCAGACCATATCCTCATGAAATCCCATTTTCAGCATTTCATCGGCTTCGTCGATCACAATGCCGGATAATGTATCCAGATTCAGCGAATTGCGGCGTATATGGTCCATCACTCGCCCTGGAGTGCCGACGACAATGTGAACGCCTCTTTTAAGGGCGCGAAGCTGACCGCTCATATCGGCGCCACCGTAAACGGGGAGGATTTTTACTCCATCTAAGTATTTAGCGAATTGCCCGAAGGCTTCGGTAACTTGTATGGCAAGTTCTCTCGTTGGAGTAAGCACGAGTACCTGCGGAGTGCAGTTATTAACGTCAAGATTATGCAGAAGCGGGAGCGCAAAGGCTGCCGTTTTACCGGTTCCGGTTTGCGCCTGACCCAGCACGTCAAGTCCTGCGAGTTGTGGAGCAATTGCCTGCTCCTGTATGCTGGTCGGTGTTTTATAGCCGAGGAAATCTATTGCGCGGATAAGGGCTGGATCAAACCCAAAGCTCTCGAATCCGGGCAGAGTGGTAGAATCGTTTTCCATGTAACTTTCAGAATCATGGGTTCAGCGCAAACAGCGCCGGTGTCGGCATCGTGAATCGATGCGGGTAATCCATATTTCCCATAACTCTGTATTACTTGCGATTTATTATTGCAGGTAAATGCTTATCGGGCGGGTAAGTGATACTGAAAAAATCGGGGAGACGTTGAACGTCTGCGAGCGTCAGTAAAGTTCAGCGCCAAGACTATAGGTTTTGATGGATCTAACCGGAACAACCTTCATCCGGCATATAACACAGAAAGATACGTTGTATTATTGAGGAAAACTACGAAATAGTCAGGTATTTTTGGGATAAAGTGAAATAAGTGATAATTGATGCTCCGACACCACGATACTTCGGCGCTTCTAAATTGCAGTTCCGTCAGGTCTTGGCACGACGAAGTCGTGGTGTGACCTGACGGTTTAAATCAATCAATGTTATTCGTAGCTACATATCTATCGGAAAATAGAGATCCATCCAGGTTTTACCGTTCTTTTCTGTAACTTCTTCGAGACAAT
Organism: bacterium; assembly: GCA_021734165.1. Classification (GTDB taxonomy): domain Bacteria; phylum Electryoneota; class AABM5-125-24; order Hatepunaeales; family Hatepunaeaceae; genus JAIPJL01. The sequence goes on from JAIPJL010000058.1 coordinate 8,651, forward strand.
GCCTGGGTCTGCTCCAGTCCGTTGTATATTTGTTTTTCTTAACCAGATCCCGTAACTTCCTCCAACCGCCGGGGATGCTCCGGAACGGATCAACGAACGGTTCAGAGACACGCAGCACGGCAAAATCCTGCTCCGGGATTTTCTTAATACTGACTTCGTCGGACTCAGTCCAGCCATCCGGAATCGTTATCCACGCTTCGTAGCCTCTAAGTCCAGCCTTTTTCTGATCCTCACTGACAGGATAGTCAAAACCGAAGCTGCGCCGGTTGGACAGCGGCGGTGTAGATTGTTTCTGTACCCATTTACGCAGGTAGTCAAACGCCTGAATCTCAGGATAACCGCTTATTACGATAAACGATGCGACACGCATTGCAGGTAGTTTTCTGATCTCAACTTCGCTATAGATGTCCTGCATGGTACTAACTCCTATGTTGGTCTTTTAAGGTTGATGATGATCAGGTTAAGGTTCTACGTAAAGGGATGCAAGAACTCTGCTACTGACATTATGCGCAATATACAAATGTACAGTATATAAATCAAGTGATTTTAAGAAAAAGGAGATTCGGTAGGAATTTTTCGTCGCTTTTCCTTGGAGTCAAGTACAAGGAAAAAATCGACAGGTGAAGATTAGGGATGTGAGTAGTGATCCTGGCGCTTCAAGACAAATTATCTGCCCCACTCTGATAAAGAAATACTGGCAAGTGAGTAATCCGTACTACCTGCTATTTAAGTGTCCAGTAAGTCACATGAAACCGATTAACTCGCAGTCAGTGGCGTCTGCGCCACCCATTCCAAAACTTCTCTCTAAATTTCCGATTTAAAAATAATTTTTCTTAAAAACTTCTTGCATTTATAGGTAACGCGCATTACCTTAGTTAGGTAACGTTCATTACCTTAACGCACAGGAGAAATATTTGACGCCGGAAATAAGGTTCCCCAGAGAGGATATTATCAGGGCAGGATTTGAGATTATTGAGGAAAAAGGTTTGGAAGGATTGACCGCGCTGAACATCGCCAAGGCGCTTGATTCGTCGGTTAAGCCGATCTATTCGCATTTCGAAAATATGGACAACCTCAAAGGGGAGATTTTCAAAAAGATCATCGAGCAAATGAAGGAATATTTATATAAAGACTACGGTGAAGACTTAGCGATCCTGAACATCGCCATTGGTCAGATCCTGTTCGCCTGGGATCACATGAAGCTGTACCTCGCGTTGTATTTGTACAAAGACGAGAAACACCAAAAAATATTGCAGGATTTCGGTCAGGAGTCGATGGAAAGAATTATGAAGGACAAAGCCCTCGATGGTATTCCTCCTGGTCCGATTGTTGGGATGTACCTTCAGATGTCAACCTATATGCACGGATTTATTTTACAACTTGGTATGGACTGGTATCCACCGGACTTTTTTAACCGGCAGGAGATCGTCAGAGCGGTCACGCAAGCTGGGAACTGCCTCTACCAGGGAACGATTGTACATAAGATTAAAGGCAATCTGCTGAAAAAAGAAGGGTAGGCTCTGGGCTTTAGAAATACAAAACATAGAATGTACATTTTCGATCTTAGATACAAAGTTTCACAACTTCTTATGAGGTGATAAAATGAAACACAATAAACAAATATTGATTTCCATAATGCTGATTGTAGTGATGGTTTCAATGCTTCTCGTCAGTAATACCCAGGCGTCTTATGATCCGAGACAAAACGCCAGGCTGTCAGCTCAGTCTGTTCAGAGTGATCAAAAACCGCTATGTGCCAGTGATCAATCACAGAAATCAGAAGAGCAGGCTAAAACAGGATTGATCGCAAGTGTTCGGCAGTGGGTAACGGAAACATTTGAGTCCGTCGGAAGAATCATCGACGAAAAATACCTGTCATACTACCGTAAAGCGTACAATGATTATCTAAGTCCTGCAGCATGGAAACAACGGATGGATGACGTTAAAGCTCAAATCATAGAATCGATACGACAGAAATACCATGATAAACTCGATTTCATCAAGGATATCTTGGATATATCGCTTTGTAACGGTATGGTTTGCGATAGGGTTGTTGCAAGAGTTCTGTCACAAGTCGGAACGCAGCTTGATTCACAGCAGGGAAGTGTGAATATAATAGTGGTTAAAGGCTTTGATTTTGGGTTTTAATAGGCTTTAGGCTTTAGTTAGTGGTGTCATGTGTCCTCATATGACACTTAAGTCGTTGTTATTTTGTCACGTGATGACAAGCGACAGTACTCATTTTAATCTTAGAGGGTTTGTTTCAGAAAGCTCAAACTTGGCGGTAAACATGAAACACAACATTCTGACAATTGCTGTTCTCATCCTGATTGCAGCTTCATTCAACACCAACCTTTATGCCCGTGTGATCAACGTCCCTGATGATTTTGACGCCATTCAGGACGCCATCGGTGAATCAGAGGATGGCGATACTATTCTCGTTCAACCAGGGGAATACGTCGAAAACCTCGATTTCGACGGTAAAGCAATAACTGTCGCCAGCCTGATACTCACAACAGGCAACGAAGCATATATCGATTCGACAATCATTAACGGAGATGAAAACGGTAGCGTAGTGATTTTCAGTAGAGGTGAAGACGAGAGTTCAATACTGATGGGATTTACGCTAACCAATGGAGCTGCTGAAAATGGTGGAGGTATTTATTCCGAAAATTCCGGACCATCGCTCATAAACCTGCTGATTAAAGAAAATACAGCGAGCAACGCAGGCGGCGGTGTTTACGGTACGAGTTCGACAATGAGTCTGCTGAATGTCTCGTTAATTGAAAATTACTCACAAAACAACGGTGGTGGGTTAGCCGTCTTAAATAATTCAGCCATAACATATACTTACGGTTCTGTCATGGAGAACTATGGCGGTGCAGGATCGGGTTTATTCTGCCGCTGGTCGAGTATGGACGCCAGTTATCTGCTGATCAAACACAACGGCTCCGGCACTCAGGTTTCGGCATGGGAGATCTTCGATTGGGACGGTGAACACGTTGAGTTTAGAAATCTTACTATAATCGGTGACGGACAAGTCGGTATGGGGATGGATTGTGAATATGCCGATATACTTATGCGCAACCTTATAGTTCAGGGTCACCAACACGACAATGTCCATTCGGGAGCCAGCAACCTGACCTATTCATGTGTCGAGGGTGAACCAGACAGAAATAATTGTATAGACGAGGATCCGCTCTTTGTTGATCCGGACAATGACGATTATTCGCTGCAGCCGGACAGTCCCTGCATTGATGCAGGCGATCCGGACTCTCCAAGAGATATTGACGGCTCAAGAGCCGATATGGGTTATTATCAGTTAAAGGGTGGTGTGTTGGAAGGATATGTCCTTGATCTGGTTGATGATGCACCACTGGAAGGGGCAGTTGTCAGGAGTAATTCCGGAGTTATGGCAATTTCGGATGTTGAAGGTTTTTTCAATATTCGAATGAATACCGTCGGAGCTTTTGATCTGATCGCTTCGCTTGAGGGCTATAACGACGGGATAATCAGCGATCAGCAGGTTGATGCTAATGATACTTTGGAAGTTACTTTTCGTCTTACACACCCTGAATTTCACATAGCAGAAGAGCGGATGGACGTTGTTCTTGAGCCTGGCGACTCAACGACAGTTGATGTTACCATAGGCAACACCGGCAACGGTCCCATGCAGTGGCAGGCGCGCAAGCGCTATCCAAATGTGGAAGTCTGGGGATTACGCCAGTCATTTATGGTTTCAGATGAAACAGAGGACGCTCGCATTGAGGGGATTGTATTTGCGGATAGTTGTTTCTATGTTTCAGGAGCCAATATATCAGACGCAGGAGACAGTACAAATTCGATACATGTTCTTGATATTGAGGGCAATCTTGTTCACAACTTCGAGCAGATTGGTGATTCGCGTTATGGGATGAAAGATCTTGCTTTCGATGGAGAGCTGATATGGGGAACTGATGATGATTATGCTATCGGTTTTAATACGGCAGGGGATTCAATCACATCATTTGAAGTACCTGATGGATCAATGAACGCTCTCACATGGGATAATAATCTTGAAATGTTATGGGTTGCACGGACGACAGGAAGAGGAATTTATGCATGTGATACTGAAGGAAATGTGATTGTAACTTTACCTCGCTATGATTTTCGTATTAAAGGCTTGGCATATTGGTCGGATGATCCGGATAGCTGCAATTTGTATATTCTGCATTGCCCTGACAATGAAAGCCAGATTCTTCATAAGATGAACACCGAAACGGGTGATACTATGTTTGTTGCTATGCTTGAGCCTGAACAAGGCGGACAACCTGGCGGGGCATATATAACCAACATGTATGATTCAAGAAGCTGGGTTTTTATGAGTATTGTTAATAACGCTGATGACGACCGCATCGATATCTGGCAGATAGAAGGAAACATGTCCTGGCTGACCATTGAACCTATTGCGGGGGAGATTGAAGCCGATTCTACGCAGAATATAAATCTTGTAATCAGAACCGAAGATCTTGAACTGGATGTATGGGAAGGCGAGATCGTCTTCACTTATGATGCAGCGGGTGGTGAAACAATACTTCCGGTTTCATTAACTATTGAAGAACCATCATCAGCAGATCCTAACAAAGAAGCTGTCCCAAACGTATTCGCTGTTACTAAAGTATATCCAAATCCGTTTAACTCAACGGTTACGATAACTTACTTGTTGCGGATTTCAACAGTTGTTGAATTTGAACTCTTTGATTTGACCGGACGCGAGATTAAAACGCTTGTAAATGAACAAAAAAAATCCGGTGTTCATACTACAACTTTAAATGCCGGTGAATTGCCTACCGGTATGTACTTCATGCAGATGAAAGCAGCTAATCAAGTCTTTACACAGAAGGTGATGTTAATTCGGTGAGCAGGTGTCAGTAGGACAAACATTCTTGTTTGTCAATGAAAGTATGAAAGGTCGGTGGGGTAGTGAATATCCCGGTTTCCCTTTACATAGAGCTCTATACTCTCGTTTGCGGGGGGAAATTAAAAGGGGGGCGTGTACCTGAAAACGAGCACTTTCGACACAAACGGCATTAAATTTAAAAACTAATTCACCACTAAGACACGAAGGCACAGAGATTATTTCCCTGTGCCTCTGTGTTTAATTATTAAAGCATGCTGACTCTTATCTTATCAACATCAGCTTCTGAGTCATTATCTGTCCTGAACCATCCAATCTCACAAAATACAATCCCGATGCCAGATCGCCAGCGTTCAAATTTACCGAATGGAATCCCGCCTGTTGGTAACCATCATAAAGTGTCATCACTTCCCGGCCACTTAGGTCGTAGAGTGCAAGCTGCGTAGGGGCAGGCTTGCCAAGCCCAAAGGTGATCGTGGTTGTGGAATTGAAGGGATTTGGATAAGCAGGATAAAGCGTAAATTCTGCAGGTAGATACTTTTCAACATTGTCAATTCCGGTAAACTCAGATTCCATTGCTCCCATATCCGGCGCTATGCCGTTGTATTCGTCATGTGCAAGATTAACCAGAGTATCGCCGTTTAACACGAAGAAAGCTGTGCCTGATTCAACACAAGGACTATCTTCCGCGAGATTGAAGTCGTCGTTATCAGGATCAACGAAATGTGGCTGTCCGAAAAGATTGCCATCGAGCCAATTAATATCAAGATTATGATTATCCTCGATGCGGTCTTCACCGCCTTCGATACTTGAATGCGAGACAGACAGACAGTTTAATTCACCGTCACGTGGCGAATAAACCTGCTGCGGTGAGTTGTCCCACATTATACTGTTGACAAAAGCTGAGTTCGAGCTATTCGACAAATAAAGTCCGCCGCCATCTGAACCGGCAAAATTGAGAGCGATAACAACAAACGTCATATTAAGCTGAACTTCACCGGAATATCTTGGGCAATGATAAATACCGCCGCCATCTTCATCAGCAAAATTATAGGCAACAATTACACGGTTTAATGTGATATTACTCCGACTTCCAATCATCATACCACCACCGCTACCGTCTGTTGAATTTCTCAAGATTAGTGAATTTACAATATTAATAGTACTCAATTCACATAGGATGCCTGCACCTTCACATAAACAGTGATTATCTACAATGGAGACATTTATTAGATCCATTTCTGATCTACTACAATGAATACCACCACCATTATAGCAATCATTATCACCATGTCCATTTCCTGTAATTTGAACATTGTTTAAAGTCAGATGACAGTGATAATCACAATAGATGCCGGCACCATAGTCGTCTGCAAAGTTCTCCGAAATAGACACATTTGTTAAATACATGCTGGAACTATCTACTAAAGCAATTCCTCCGCCGTAATATCCTGTGTTGTTGCTTATAATGCTGTTCCTGATGATAGGGCTGGCTTTTTCAGTACAGTAAATTCCTCCACCACTACTACTTACATAACTGGAATTATCGGTAACTGAAGTATTGGTTATAAGTGGGCAAGCGCATCTGTCAATGTAAATACCACCGCCCTGATGCCTTGAATAGTTATTTCGTATGATCAAGTGATCGAGACGTGGATTAGATGCACGACAGAATATACCACCTCCCAACACACCGCTTCCATTTTGCAGTGTAAATCCGGTCAGCACAGTTTCTTCACCTTCACCGCTGGCGATGATAACAACCGTATCGTTCTCATCTCCGTCGATGATTGTGTTCTCAACATAGCTGGTATCACCGGTTGTGAGATAAAGGCTGCCGACAACAATGTTGTGACCGTTGAAATCGATGTTTTCTGAATACTCACCCGGCTGGACAAGTACGGTATCACCGTCTTGAGAACGGTCGATGGCTGCCTGAATTGTTTGGACGTCACCAGGGACGTTAATGATATTAGCGTGTAAGCTCTTAGAGGAAAAAGCGAAGAAAACTAAGAGAAAGGCTAAAATGAACCTGCAGTTTGATCTTAACATGGTACCCCCTGAATATTTATTATTTAATGAAATCTTTATCTAAAGCACAAATACATACAATTCAATTTACATTCTATAATTGTCTTGTGTCAAGTAATTCCGAGTTTAAATATGTCTCTTTTTTGAGAATGTTTAAAATGCTTCTTTTATTTCAGTTGAGATTTAGGCAGGAATGTCTTTCGTGATGAAATGTTGGTGCTCCCCAAAAAGCACTTGACCGAGTAGATCGCCCATATTCAAATATACAAAAAACAAAGGGGGTAACCTCTGGGCAGGTTACCCCTCTTTTCGCCTTGACACAGGAGGTGTTTGTGATTTGGCGATTTTTTCTATTCTTTTTTATTCGGCTTTTCCAACCTCAAACTCGACAGAACCGTTGATTGTGCTCAATTCGTAATTTCCCTTGCCTGATCCGAGTGTGCTGCTGAACGAGCGCGATTTGCTCTTCATTTCAATATTGGGTAGTCCTTCAATTTTAATGCTACCGTTCATTGCCGAAATATCCAGTTCAGCGTCGGGTATCTTAAGGATTTTTACGGATATTTTTCCGTTTATAGTTGATATATCAATGTCAGACGGCGTCACTTTTTTACATTCCAGATTTATACTGCCGTTGATTGTAGATGCTTCAGCATCACCGGATACTTCATAAAATTCAATTCCCCCATTTATGGTCTCAGCTTTGACGTCACCGTTCATATCAATGCAGTTAATACCACCGTTGATCGTCTCAAAATTACCGCCTGAGATATTGTTGATAGTAACATAACCATTCACGGTTTCGGCTTTAGCTTCCATCTTTTTCGGCGCTTGAACAGTAAAAGAAACAGACCAGTTGTATCCTTTCTTTTTGCTATCTAAGTCCGGTTCAATCTGAAGTGTTTTGCCTTCTTTATCTACTTTGATCTTGATCTTTTTCAGAAGTTCATCACAAACAGTCTGTTCTTCACCTTTAACTTTTATCAGGGCGTCGATAATTACTTCTTTTCCATCGTAACCTGTTACATCAATCGAGCCGTTGATAGTTTCGATTGAAACCTTGTCAATACCGCTTGCATCTACGTTTTTATGGAAGCTATTCTCTGCGACGCACTTTCCTGAACCCTCATCAAAGTCAATATCCATGGCTGGCGCATGTTGACAGAAAGACGTTAGAAGCAGTGTGAGAATGAACAGGGGAGCGCTTATATTAATCCTGTAACGTTCAGACCTCATTTAAGTTTCCTCCTTTTTCATTTTTTTCCAGTAAAGTTGAATTTTCATTTTCTTTTGCTTTTTTCTGTTTTGCAGCCAAGAGACGGGCTGCCAGCATTCCGCCGCCAATCAGCATAAATGCGAGCCCCCAATACCATTCATCTCCTGCAGCGAGAAGACCTATAAAGAGAGCCAGACCAGCGCCCATGAAAACGAAAGGCCAAATGTATGGGTTCTTTTCCTTGGGAGGCGCTATCGGTATGTTCGCCCCCTTTTCAATGGCGAGCATACGCTCATCATGTTCAAACTGCTTACGCTTATTAGCATATTGGACTATGAAGTAAACAACCAGTACCACCATTGCGTTTCCAAGTATTATCGCAATGATTGGTATCATCAATGCTACTATGCCTTCCATTTGAAACTCCTGTATTTAAAACTATTGTTTGACTGTTTAGACCTTGATGTTATCGAGATTGTTACATCAGGGTGTTTGAATGTGTTATTATTCCTGCTTTCGATTATTTAGACCAAATGAAGTTCAAATATGTTACATGGATTGTAATATAATTTTAGAATTTGCATAATTCGGTATGGCAAAAAACAACAGGGCAGACGCCATTGTCTGCCCTGTTAAAACTTCCAAACTTTAACATTTGCTCAATTTTATTTCACAAGCGCAACCTTAATTGCAGCAGTAGATTCAGCAGACGTCAGCTTTACTATATAAACACCAGTAGTCATATCATTAGCTTCCCAGTTAATTCTGTGGTTTCCAGCGAGTACTTCACCTGCAAATAACTCGGCAACCTTTTGACCGTTGATGTTAAATGCTTCGAGTTTAACATTCTGTTGCAGTTTAACTTCAAATTCAATCGATGTAGCGCTGTTGAAAGGATTAGGATAAGCTCCATTCAATCTGAAACCGGATGGCGTCCAGGGTGTTTGCTGACCAACCATATTAGTATCTGGTGGTTCCTCGCCAACATGGAATGGCGGCATATCAGCGAGTTGTACATCCATCAGAATATCATCAACGCTGATCTTCTGGTAAACAACCGGGTTGAGCGTGTTTGCTGCGCCTCCATCTGAGTCTTGAATTTCAGTTCCGGCTTCTCTGTCAACAATGTAGAAAAGGTGTAGATAGTCATCAACCCGTTCCGCAAGCGAAGGATACTCCTCGCATTCTGCTTGACCTGGTTCCGCAAGATGCGAGCTGGTCTGAACAACGGGAGTCGGTTCATACCAGGTTAGACCATCATCGTCGGAAACAGTAATTGCAACATCACCGTTACAACGACCATAGTCACCTATATAGTCATTGAAATCATTTTCAGGGTAGTAATTATAGGCGCAGTACAGATTACCGTTATCTGCATAAGCCAGTGAAGGGTAGCAGACATTGGATTTCCATGCTCCCGGCGTCGGATGAGAACGGATAGTATCATCTACAACCACGTAATGGAAAAACCAACCATCGGCAACCACACTAAATTCCCGCGAATCCTCATCCCAGTGATAGAGATATGAAGCATCAACGGTTAATCCTGGCAGATAAGCATCATCTGTTCTTCTTAATGGTGGCGCTTCATCATCCTCAGCGCTCCAGTTCGGATCCCACCAGAGACCTCTCACCTCAAAAACGACATGAGTCACATCCTGCTCGTCAATGATCACGTCAAACGTGCAGTAAGGCAATAATGTATCACCGTAGCATTCAGGATCATCAAGTAAACGATCAGGCATGATGCAATCTGTGATATTGTAGGGATCGTCGAAATTCCAGTTCTCGCCGTCATCAGTCCATGCCATGAATAGATCATTATTCATCTGCCAGGCTGCAAAACCTTCCCATTCCGCAGGAGCAGGATTTTCGGTACGAGTATTAGGCCATACAATAACGGCTTTGTTACTCACCGGAGAACGAGCAATCTGGTAGGTGTTCAAATGAGTTTCACCTACTTCGCTCGGTATTTCTAAATCTGCTGTAATTTCACCCATATCAAGATGAGCAAGCATATAACTGACTCTGCCTGGTGTGCCTTCTTCACCGCCAAGATCATTACCCACAACATGAATTGAGCCGTTTTCAACGCTCATCACACCGCGAGGCCAGGCAACAGTAGCTCCGTCAGGATATGTGGGAAATATTGTGGTTATAAAAGCGCCCCAACCTATATCCCAATCAATAGCTCCCGCCCAAGTCGCATCATCATCTGGGAAAGGTCCACCTGTACCATGGAAAAAGGGTATCGCTCTTTGACCATTCTCGTCTGTTTCGCATAACGTGAGCGCTCCATAACCGCTCCTGTCACTTTCATCAATTACAACGCCATCTTCTTCAAGCCAATCTTCACTGTTTGCTTGCAGGAAATTATACTTCTGATGGCGAGTACCGGCATTATCGACTGTGAAACCATCCATCCAGGTTATATGGATATTACCTGCATTGTCGAGGGCAATCATTTTACCGATACAACCATTCGATTGGTAGTCATAGTAAGTATCACCCGGCAGCATTGTCTCACCGATAATGTCATCACGGCGTGGTGAATAAGGGTTATCCTGCCCGGTTAATGGTGGCGCTAACTGAAGATCATTTTTAACAACGATCTTATTAGCCGACATTGTATTTTCGCTTGGAATTGCCATTACAGGCGCTGCTATCGAACCAGCCGCCAGAACTAACACCAATACTAAACTAACAAATATCCTCATAGGGTCCTCCCAGTTGACTCTATCTAATGTAAATTAATTTCTTTTGTGAGTTTAAACCTTCAGCCTCAAGTCTTATAATATACAGACCACTTGGCAATGATGCAAAGTTTAAAACAACGGTATGACTTCCAGCCTCTACAAATCCATCCTTTAACGTCTTAACCAACCTGCCATTAAGATCGCAGACCATCAGCTTAATATGGTCTTCTTTAGGAAGATTGTAATTTATACGAGTTCTGGCATTGAAGGGATTGGGATAAACATCCATTATCCCAAAATCACTTGGTAATTCGGTTTTAATCTCCTTCAAACCAAGAAAATCATCAGGAGGATCAGTTGTAAACAGTATAGCTCTTCCGTCCGTGATCTCGCCTGCTGCCGGATTATAAATATTTGAGTATGTGATCTCCAATCCGCGCATGTGTAGCCAGTCCTGAATTCCTACCGTTGCGTAATTAGTTTCGCCTTTATCTACGATAATGGCTTCATTATACTGTATAAGAAACATACCGTCACCGGTCTCTGTTTCGTACTCATCCTTTGAAGGATCATATAAGATAAGCTCAAATGTTTCCGTGTGATCCTCGACACTTGTGCGCGCATAAATCCTGCTCCATTCAATTATAAAGCGACCTTCATCTTCATCATATCGGGTGAATATATCCAGGGAATCTCGCAGTGTGTCGTTGATGGCATAACCAACAAGATCTTCCCAGAACGGAGCTATCATGCTGTGTGGACCGAGTGACGAAGGCATTCCCCAATTGCGGAAGTTAATATGTTCCGTTGTTGGTTCAAAACTCACCCAGCCGTTTGAACAAATGGCTATCGAATTGAATGCTGCTCTATAGAATGTGAACGCAAACGGTAAATCCATTACAAATGTCTCATCGTCCTTAAGCCTGTGAAGATCGGCGCCTGTACCGTCATAATCGGGATCAAGCTCTATCCATTCATATTCCGGCGCCTGGGGATGATCGTCAATGTTCTCATAAGCATAGTATCCATAAGCGTCAGGACCGATTGGATCGGTCGGATCAACATCACCGATTGTGATGTTGAAACGAGCGCTGCTGATGTGTTGATCGTCTGCATCATAGAAAGCGACACGCATGTTAACCTGCCTGCCGTCTGTGACGCCATCTTCAACTTCAATACGGAACGGGTTTCCCGCACAATCAGCGCTCGTTCCGGAAGCCATATCACCAAACACAGCCTCATCATCAACAACCATAATTGAATTATCGTGCGTGTGCATGGTGGCTCTGATGCCGGATAAATCCAACGGACCGCTGTTGGTTATATCGAGGATTATGTTACCGGCTTCGCCTGCGCTGATCGTACCGCCTTCAATGGTGAGATCATCATACCTGATATATCCGGCGCTCATTGTCACCCTGAACAAAGCTTCATAATGATTGTCGCTAGCATCAGTTATGTCAAGCATAAACGCCAGGGTGTAGTTGTTCGGGAATATTTGTGGAATTTCAACAGTGAAAACATCACCGTGTGTGGATTGACCCGAATCGAGATCGCCAAAACTCGCTGTGGCGTCAGTAATCTCAACAGCATC
>JAIPJL010000059.1 GCA_021734165.1 bacterium
TAATTTCCCCTCCGACTTCAGCCATTTCATCAGGAAATCGAAGGATTTTTTATATTCGTCATGTTGTTTCCATTGTGTGAAGTCTCCGATGCTGCGGCTTTCGGATAGTCTTTTCGCCCAGTTGTCTTCACAATCGAATACGCTGTCATCGAGTCTGATCGGCATCAGGATGTCGGTTTTGCGTCTGATCTCTTCGTCGAGGGTTTTATCTACTTCGTACTCAACCCAGTTGGAGTTGACGGTCTTTTCCGAGAGAACCAGTATCACCTTGTCTCGTGTTCTGATCTCCTGATCGATAACCTTCCTGATGCGTCCTCCAATCGGCATATCGTGCTTGTCTAACCAGACTCTGACGCCCTTGTCCTGCAGATCGGCATGCAGTCTCTCCGCAAATTCCTGGTCTTCGTGGAAATAGCTGATGAAACAGGTGTAGAACTGGAAGGGAGGATTGTCGAATAATGAAGGGTAATAATCTATAAACACATCCGGCAGACCAACACCACGCAGGAACTTTCGTGGAAGCGGTCCAGATTTTTGAAGAGTACGGAAATCGATTGAACTGGGACCATTGTGAAAACATTCATAAAGATTCTTTGCCTCGTTGAGATTTACATCAGCAAAAATTGTTTGATCCAATTGCGAATCACTAAAATTTGCATTTTTTAATTTTGCGCATGTGAGATTAGTAAAATAAAGAATTGTTTCCGCAAGGTTTGCGCCCTCAAGATTCACATCGGTAAGATTTGCGAATAAAAGATCAGCGCCTAAAAGGTTTGCACCCTCCATATTCGCACCTAAAAGGTCAGCACTTGAAATATCCGCATCAATAAAGTTCACGCCTTCAAGATTAGCTTCAACAAGATTTGCATCCTTAAGGTTCAGTCCCGCATGGTGTCCTTTCAATATAAATATAAATGCGAGATCGGCTTCCTGTAGATCAGGTCTAATATCAGGATTATCCTCCCTCCATTTATTCCAGACCTCAACTCCCTGCTTGATTATTTTAACATGTTCCGGATTAGCCATATTTATTTCCTTTTTATTTGTGTTATTAATTTCCTAATATCAGTATTATTGTGCTGGAAATCAACTGATATGCAGGTCAACGTATATTTCTCTGATAATAATTCATCTCTGGATTCCGGCTTTCGCCGGAATGACATATTGTATTTAAATGTATTGATTGACAAGCAGGAATGCTTGTCCTCTATGTAATGTTCACTCGCCGACAGGAATGTCGGCGCTCCCAAAAGTTGCCTCCCACTAAGGCACTACGTCACCACCGACACTCCGACACCAATTAATTATGTCTCACATCGTAAAAATCCTAATTAACTAATGACTAAGCTGAAACATATTCTTATATTATAAGGTTAGATATTTTATAATCTAACTATTTGGGAGTGATATGACTAAAAACACACATGATCTGCTGGCGTTGTCTGACCTTAGCCGCACCGAAATGCTTGATCTGCTTGATCTCGCTGTCCGTCTGAAGGATCAGACCAGGGCAGGCGTCTGCCCGCAGCCGCTTGGCGGGAAAGCGGTAGGATTGATCTTTCATAAGCCCTCGCTGAGGACCAGGATTTCGTTTGAAGTCGGTGTGCAGCAACTCGGTGGAAACGGACTTTTCATTACCGATAAGGAAATCCAACTCGGCGTGCGTGAGACAATCGCTGATGCTGGACGAGTGCTGTCGCGTTTCTTAGACCTGATTGTAATCCGCACCTTTCATCAGAAGGATATAGAGGAACTGGCTGAGTGGTGTGACGCTCCTGTCATTAATGCCCTGACAGATTTAGTGCATCCATGCCAGGTGTTCAGTGATCTGCTGACTATTCGCGAAAAGCTGGACACCACAGAGAGGATTAAAGTCTCATACTTCGGTGACGGCAATAACATGGCGCGTTCTTGGATTAACGCTGCAAAATTGCTCGACATCGACCTCTGGATCGCTACGACTCCTGAGACGCATCCTGGCAAAGAATTCCTGGAAAATGCGATGAAAGACGCCGTCGGCAAGGTCACAATAACTGACAACGCTGAAGCCGCTGCCGAAAATGCAAATGTTTTTTACACCGACGTCTGGGCTTCGATGGGTGAGAAGGATAAAGCCAAAGAGCGCGCCCGTATTATGGAGCCGTTCCGCATCACAGAGAAGCTGGTTGCTGCCGGAGCTTCCGATTGTATCGTTATGCATTGTTTACCGGCTGAACGCGGTCGCGAGATCACTGATGAAGTGATGGAAGCTGAGAATTCTGTTGTATTTGATCAGGCTGAAAACAGGCTGCACGGTCAAAAAGCCCTGATGATGTGGTGCATGGGAGAAGTCTAAAACTGAAGCATTCAGTTGCTCTTTACATAATTCTGCTGTATTTTATCGCAGGATGTGCGGAGGATCCGCTTAATCAGGTGGATTATCTGATAGCTGACTATAATTTCACCGGAGCTTTGAAAAAACTTGATGAATTAAACGGTGATTTTACAGATGATAAACGCGCGAGTCAACTGCGAGCTTTAGCGTTACTTGTTGAAGGTAGAACTGATGAGGGCTTTGTTGAGCTTGCTAAGATGAACGGTGATGAACAAGGTTACGTCAAGGAGCAGGAAGCGCGTATTCTACTGCGGGCGGCTGAAGTAATAGCTCGCGAGAAAGACCGCTATAATGAAGTTATTACTTTACTTGACAGCAGCATATATTACGATCCCTCAATTAAAGAAGAAGCGCTTGAGTTAGCCTGGGTAAGAGCTATTGAATATCTTGATGTACCCGGCGTTGGTGGTTTTTACCTTATCGAATTTATAAACAAATATGATTCAGCAGCGCCGTTAAAACTGCAAAGAAGAAGTGAAACGATAACAAGAGTGTATAACTACACAGGTCAGCGAATAAAACAGGAAAGACTTGTTTACAGCCAGCGCTATGAGGAAATGAAACGGATGTCGGACAACCTGCAGTTAATCGGCAGCGCTGTTGAAAGATATAACAGAGTCTGGAAACGATTACCGCAAGATATTTATGAACTAAAGAATAGCGGTCAACTTGGATCAATCAGTGTAAATCAAAAAGGCTGGCGGCTTGAGTTGCTTATCCTAAGTGGTAATAGATATAAAATCAACGCAACAGCTTTGAAAGATAATCCTGGTGGTGTGCTGATCGGAACTGTTATGAGTTTTCCGCAAATCTGATTTTGTGAGTGTATTTTTTGAAATATCGTCCCATAGCTATTGATATTATAAACAGATTACGTTCTCAAAAATATATTGAAGGTGATGTATATACTGATTTAATTAGTCAAATTGAGAATGGTAGATGTTTTGAAACGTTTGATCTGTTAAAATCCCGGATGGTTAAAGCAGGCTGGGCTGTCGGATGGAACAAGATACTGTGTAATGGCGTTATCTATAGCTGGTATTCGGATCATGTGACAGTAATTCCCTTAAGGCTGGCGGTTATGGAGATTGAATCAAATGATGCTCTTTACAATTCTTGTCGTTCAGCATTAACAGAACTTTGGCGAGACGATTTAAAACAATCGGTTGATTCTATGTCATCTGAGCGGCTGCGCAATCTTCAGGAATTAGGCGTTAATCCTCTTCATGGTTCATTGAATAAGTCCGGTATGACATTATTACATCGGCTGAACACCGATATGAGAGACAGACCTTTGATTGCGAGAATGCATTGGGCAGGAGGTGTTGGCGCTGTCGTTTTATCGGATGGAGGTAAATATCAGGTTTCCCGTGATGCTGTTTGGGCGAGCGCTATTGACGCTGGAATAAGATCAGATGGGAAGTTAGACGCCGTATTGAAGGATTCACTCTTGAAAATATTTCCTGAGACCACTGAGTTGGATATAGCCGCTGAACAAGATAAAGAATTAAAAAGCAGAATGAACAGGTTTTTATCGTTATTAACTTTTTATCGAATAGCGAAAGCGGAGATTGACAGGATTATTTTTATAGTTGAACCGGGGAATTTCCCGAAATTAGCTCTGAAGTTGTGGGGATGATTGCTAATCGCTGCAAGATGGCATAAAACCGCAGGAATTACAGCGGAAATGGCAGGCATAGACAAACCCCGGCGCGTTGCAGCGAGGACAGAGATCATCGGAGTTTATCACCGATATTTTACGCTCGGTTTTAATCTTCCGGTACAACGGAAGACTCATTTGCATAAAACCTGAGCTTCTTTTTCGTCTTTTACGTTTGTTACGATATGAATACATTTTCAAATGTTTAATTTAGTTCACAAACTGCACGTATGAACAGTATCATTGATACAATGAATTTAACATTTAATGCTGTTAAGATCAAGTGAGTTTAGTATTAATTTCAGTTTTTTGCGCTCGTAGCTCAATTGGATAGAGCAGCGGCCTTCTAAGCCGCAGGTTCCGCGTTCGATTCGCGGCGAGCGTACAAGCCAAGTTGGCGTAAATTTGTTAAAATGGATTAAATTAGAGCATGGACACTATTAAGATTAGCCAGGAAGTGTTGACCCTCCCTGAAAAACTTCCGGTTTTACCACTGAGAGAGGTTATTATTTTTCCGCATACGGTTGCGCCGTTGGTTGTTGGAAGACCAGGGACTTTAGCTGCTGTTGAAAGAGCCAAGAAAAGCAATGATTTTATAGCTCTAATCGTTCAAAAGGATCCTCTAATTGAGGAACCAACCAGTTCCGATCTTTATCGTGTAGGTGTGCTTGGTCGTGTAGCGCAGGTGATGAAACTGCCGAATGGTCTGGCTAAGGTTTTAATAGAAGGCATTGAGAGACTTAAAGTTATCAGGTATCGGAAAGAACATGGTATAATCAAAGCGACGATTGAATTATTGACTGATGAAACCGTTGAGACGCAACAAATTGAAGCAGCTCGTCGGCACCTGATGTCATTATTTAAGGAATATGTATCTTTGAATCGTCAGATTCCTGATGAAATCAGCATGGCGCTGGATCAGATCGAAAATTCCCGACGTTTATGCGATTTTGTAACAATGCATCTTAGCCGCAGCCTCAAAGAAAAACAACGTTACCTTGAAGCTACTGATACATACAGACTTCTCGTAAGACTTTCCAGTGAGATCAATCGCGAAATTGAGATACTGACCCTTGAGCAGAATATCGAAGGCAAGGTTAAGGAAAAAATCACGAAATCCCAGCGTAACTATTTTCTTCAGGAGCAACTTAGGGCAATAAAAAAAGAACTTGGTGAGGATTCTGATGAAGATTTATCCGATGTTCTTGATTACCAGCGTAAGATTAGAAAGGCAAAACTTCCCAAAGAAGCGCGTGTCAAAGCGGAAGAGGAACTCGGCAGATTAGAAAACACACCGATGATGTCTCCTGAAGCTACTGTGATAAGAACATACCTTGATTGGCTGATAGGAGTCCCCTGGCACAAATCAACGCGTGATAACCGCGATATTGAAGCGGCTTCAAAGATATTAGATGAAGATCATTACGGGCTTGAAAAGCCTAAAGAGCGAATACTTGAGCATCTTGCTGTATTAGCCACAGCGAGAAAAATTCGTGGTCCTATTCTCTGTCTCGTGGGACCTCCGGGCGTCGGGAAAACCTCGCTTGGAAAGTCAATAGCCCGTGCGCTGAATCGTGAATTTGTAAGGTGTTCTCTCGGTGGCGTCAGGGATGAAGCGGAAATTCGCGGACACCGTAGAACCTACATTGGATCATTACCTGGTCGTATAATTCAGTTGATGAAGAAGGCTGGAACCGTCAATCCGGTGTTCCTGCTTGATGAAGTTGATAAGATGAGCGTTGATTTTCGCGGTGATCCTTCATCGGCTCTGTTGGAAGTATTAGATCCTGAGCAAAATCACGCTTTTAATGATCACTATCTTGAAGTGGATTATGATCTTTCTCAGGTATTATTTGTTACAACCGCTAATACCCGTGATAACATTCCTTGGCCTCTTCAGGATAGAATGGAGATCATCGAACTCCCCGGCTATCTCCATCAAGAGAAGTTTGAGATCGCAAAGCGTTTTCTAATACCGCGACAGACTACCGAAACGGGACTTACAAATAAACTTATTCAAATAACCGGAAATTCTGTACACCGTATAATTGAGAGATATACTCGCGAAGCCGGTGTGAGAGAACTTGAACGTTGTATCGCAAAGATAATGCGCAAATCAGCGCGGGAGCTTATGGCTCAAAAGTCACGGAAAAAAGCTATCTGTGTAAATGTTGCCACCGCAACTCGCATGTTAGGTGTTGAGAAGTATTTGGAACATGCAATTGATGGTATAGATAGAGTTGGCGCTGCGGTCGGACTTGCCTGGACTCAAACCGGTGGAGATCTGCTCTTGATCGAAGCGGAGACAATGAAAGGTAAAGGCAAATTGACTCTGACCGGTCATCTTGGTGATGTTATGCAGGAATCCGCAAGAGCGGCATTAACAGCGATTAGGTCACGCGCTGCAAAAATAGGATTTGACGGAGGCGATTTTCTCAAGCAGGAAGTGCATATTCACCTGCCGGAAGGCGCTGTAAAGAAAGATGGACCTTCTGCGGGTATAACCTTGGCAACAACCCTTGCTTCTGCTTTCTCAGGAAGAGCCATCAGAGGTGACATTGCTATGACCGGTGAGATCACACTGAGAGGCGATGTGCTTCAGATTGGTGGATTGCGTGAAAAGTTAATGGCAGCGGTCAGGGCAGGCGTTAAAACGGTAATTATCCCGGAGAAAAACCGTCGTGAACTCGCAGAGGTTCCCTTGGCGGTTAGAAAACCATTGAATATTATAACCGTTAATAATATCGATGAAGTTCTTGATCTGGTTCTCCATCCCAGGAAAACTAAAGTAAAACGCCCACGTAAAACCGAATCACGTTCAAGGGCTATAATAAATTAAGAGACCGATTGTCTAAACATCTAATTGTCTAACCATCTAATAGTCTAATTGACTAATTCCTATTGACTTGCAGGTTATTATTAAATAACTTGTAAAGTTTCAACGGTAATATTTTCAACCATTCACATCACTTTTACCAGGTTCAGCCTGGCATTTGACAAGCATTGAAGATATTCATCAATCTACCCGAGGTCAAATCATGCGTAGCCGACTACACATCTTAATTTCAGCAATTCTCTCGCTTATCCTATCTACAACACTTGTTTATGCTGATGAATTTCATGTTCCGGAAGATTATGAAACAATCCAGGAAGCTATTGACGATGCAACGGACGATGATGTAATAATCGTTCATCCGGGGACATATACCGAGAATATAAACCTTCTTGGCAAGGAAATAGTTGTAGGAAGTCTTTACGTCACAACCGGACAGGAAGAGTACATTGACTCAACTATAATTGACGGTGATGGCGCTGGAATTGTTGTCCGGTTGCGTAACGGTGAAACAGAAAATACAAGGATTTCTGGTTTTACAATTACAAACGGTGAAGCGAGCTATGGCGGTGGTTTGTACATTAACGCTTCGTCACCTTCTTTAGATCACCTCTTGGTTACAGGCAACCATGTCACGCGTTGGGGAGCCGGTATTTACTGTACTGCCGATGCTGCCCCAGCGATGTCCCATGTGACGGTTGCAGATAATGCTGCTGATGCTGGGAATGGAGGAATTCATGTTTATAACGGCGGAACTGCAACCATTGATAATTCTATTTTCTTCGATAACACTCCTGCTGCTACTCCCAATGGAATGACCGTAACTTACAGCGATGTTGAGGGAGGATATGCCGGCGCCGGCAATATAAACAACGATCCGTCGTTTGTTGATCCAGGCAATGGTGATTATCACTTAAATGCAGACAGTCCTTGTATAGACTCTGGCGATCCAAATGCTGAAGCCGATCCTGACGAAACTAATGTAGATATGGGCTGTTTTTACTATGATCAACCGATGGAACCTAATGTTGTCGTTTCAGCAGATACTCTGAATTTCGGTAATGTTGAGGTTGAGACCGGCTCAGATTTGGTTTTAACTATCAGTAATATGGGTCGCGACGACCTGGTTATATCGAGCATCGCTATCGAAGGAGAGATATTTACACATGACTTTGAAGATGACGAAATAACGCTAGCGCCCGACGAGAGCTTTGATTTGACAGTTTCTTTCATGCCTGATGAAATTGCTGATTTTAGTACTACACTTACCATATCTTCCGATGATCCCGATGAAGAAGAGCTTGATATTATTTTACTTGGATCAGGTATTGCGCCTCGTGATCACTCCCTAGATGTCCCCGATGATTACGGCACAATTCAGGAAGCAATCAATGCGGCTGAGGATGCGGATACGGTGCTCGTTCAACCCGGCACATATACTGAGAATATTGATTTCAGCGGTAAAGCGATCATCGTTGCGAGTACTTTTCTGACCACAGGAGATTACCAAGCAATTCAGAACACGATTATCGACGGAGATCAGAACGGCGCTAGCATAGTCACTATCAGCAACGGTGAACCTGCTGAAGCAATGCTAATCGGATTTACACTGACCAATGGTAATGCTGATTTTGGCGTTGGTATCCTTTGCAATGGCGCAAGTCCTACGCTTGAGAATTTGATAATACATGGAAATGCCGCTGACAGGTGGGGTGGCGGGATGATTGCTTATAATAACGCTACTCCCACCTTGAGTAATGTAACAATCTACGGCAACACTGCCGGAACCGATAACGCCGGAATTGCTGTTTTCGGCGGCGGTACAACTATTGACATGATAAACAGCATCGTTTATGCGAATGAACCTCCGGCAATTCCCGCCAATCAGACCATTACCTATTCGGACATCGAAGGAGGTTACAACGGCAACGGCAATATCGATTCCGATCCCTTATTTGTAGATGCTGATAACGGTGATTTCAACCTCACCTGGGACAGTCCCTGTCTTGATGCAGGCGATCCCAATTCACCTGAAGATCCTGATGAAACCCGCGGCGATATGGGAGCGTTGTACTTGCATCAGGCTGATGAAGGACGCATAATTGTTTCTCCAATAGCGCTTGATTTTGGTGAGGTCATCATCGAGGAAACAGCGGATTTATCCGTAATGATTACTAACCGCGGACTTGCGGATTTGACAGTATCGGGAGTTTCAATAGAAGGAGAGATGTTCAGCGCTGAACTTGATGATGATGTTGTGCTTGGAACCGATGAGGAATTTGAGTTGAGCGTATCATTCTTTCCCGAGGAAGCGATTGATTATAATGGCACCCTGACAATAACCTCAGACGATCCCGATAACGGTGAATTAGAGGTGGCTCTCAGTGGCTTGGGAGTGGAAGAGCTTCCGGAAATTATCGTTGAACCGGATACGCTCAGTTTCGGCAGTGTTGCTTTAGATCAGACTGCTGAATTAACTCTTACCATCAGTAATGTTGGATTTGCCGAATTGACGGTTTCTAATATCTCAATTGAAGATGGAGACGCTTTCGGCGTCGTATTTGAAGATGATGTTGTTATTGAGGTTGATGGCAATTATGACCAGATAGTCACTTTCACACCGAATGCAGAGCAGGATTTTGAAGGTTCATTGGTAATTACCTCTGATGATCGCGAGGATGGTGAAATTTCTTTAGTTCTCACCGGAAGCGGTAGAGATTTTGTTATCAATGTTCCCGACGATTTTGATACCATACAAGAGGCTGTTGACGCCGCAGCCGATGGTGATACAGTTCTCGTTGAAGACGGAACCTACAATGAGATGGTGAATTTCAATGGCAAGAACATCGTGGTCGGTAGTCTTTATCTTACTACAGGCGAAATTGAGCATATCGAAAATACGATTATTGACGGTGATGGAATAAACCGGAGTGTAGTGCTTATCCGCAACGGTGAAACCAATGAAGCGGTATTATGCGGGTTTACTATTACCGGCGCTGAGACAGATTTCGGAGGGGGAATATATCTAAATGGTTCCCAACCAGTGTTGGATCATTTGCTTATCACCGGCAATCACTGCACCGGCAGAGGCGCTGGAATCTACGCTACTAACAACGCTCAACCCACAATCAGTCACGTAACCATAATCGGCAATGATGCTGATGGAAATCAGGGCAGTCTTGGAACCGGAGGAGGCGCTGCATGCACGGTGACTAATTCCATTTTCTATGGAAATACACCGACTGCTGTATCTGCAGGTCAGACAATTACCTACACCGACGTCGAGGGAGGCTACAACGGTCAGGGCAACAATGATCAGTATCCGCAGTTTGAAGACGCCGGTAACGGCAACTATCGCCTTACCTGGGGTAGTCCCTGCCTTGATACCGGCGATCCCAACTCACCAAACGATCCTGATGAGACGCGCGCCGATATGGGTACGTTTTACCTGCATCAGGATGAAGAACCCCATATTGCGGTTACGCCAGTCAACCTTGATTTTGGTGATGTGGAGAACGGGCTTTCTTATGAACTGGTTCTGACCATTAGAAACGCCGGTCGAGCCGATCTGACAGTTTCGAATATTGCCCTGAACGGTGAAGGATTCAGCATTGATGAGTTTGGCGATGATGTCGTCATCCAGCCGGACAACGGTTACGACGTTACTGTAACTTTCGCTCCGGAAGAAATCCAGGATTACCAGGGAACAATCACCATCACATCCGACGATCCCAACCAAGATGAGTTGGATGTTGCTTTGACTGGCACAGGTATCGCCCCCCGAGATCATTCGCTCGATGTACCGGACGATTACGGCACAATTCAGGAAGCAATAGATGCGGCAGAGGATGCTGATACAGTTCTCGTACAACCCGGAACATATACGGAAAACATTGACTTCAGCGGTAAGTCGATCATTATCGCTAGTACATTCCTGACCACAAATGACTATGAAGCAATTTCAAATACGATTATCGATGGTGATCAGAACGGCACGAGCATCGTAACCATCAACAACGGCGAGCCTGCTGAAGCCAAGCTAATCGGATTTACGCTTACAAATGGTAATGCTGATTTTGGCGTTGGTATTCTATGTAACGGTTCTGCTCCTACACTTGAAAACCTGATCATACACGGCAACGCAGCCGACAGGTGGGGCGGTGGAATGATAGCTTATAATAACGCTACACCGACCATCTGCAACGTGACAATCTACGGCAACACTGCCGGAACAGATAACGCCGGAGTAGCCGTTTTCGGTGGCGGAACCGTTATTGATATGACGAACAGCATCGTTTATGCCAACGAACCTCCTGCTATTCCAGCTAATCAGACCATCAACTACTGCGACATAGAAGGAGGCTACAACGGTAACGGCAATATAGACTCCGATCCTTTATTTGAAGACACTGAAAATGGTGATTTTAACCTGACCTGGGACAGCCCCTGCCTCGACACAGGCGATCCCAACTCACCCGATGATCCCGATGAAACCCGCGCCGATATGGGCGCTTTGTACTTGCATCAATCGGAAGATGGCAGGATTGTAGTATCGCCTCGTACGCTTGATTTCGGTGAAGTCGGTGTAAATACCGACGCTGATCTTATCCTGACTATTTCCAACCGCGGGCGAGCGGATTTAACAGTTTCAAACATTACTGCTGAAGGCGAATATTACAGTCTCGATTTTGAAGACGAAATCGTCATTCAGCCAAATGCGGATTACGAGCAGACGGTAACGTTTTCCCCAGAAGAGAACGGTCAGTTTAACGGGACTTTAACAATCACATCAGACGATCCCAATAACGGTGAACTCGATGTTGCGCTGAGCGGCTCAGCGGCAGATGCAGAAGCGCTTATTGCTGTTTCACCTGATACGCTGAACTTTGGAACCATAACCATCGACACATCCCTTGATTCAATGATCTTCATTCGTAATGACGGCAACATCGACCTGATCGTTTCCGATATCTATATCGACGGCGAAGAAGGTGAATGGTTCGGCTCCGATTTTGAGGACGAGATCGTGGTTCATGCAGGTGACAGCGCGCAGGTCACTGTAACTTATGCCCCTGAAGAGATCGGTGATCATCAGGCTATGTTGGTAATAATATCGAACGATAACAACAACGGGGAGTTGAGCGTCGATCTGACCGGAACCTGTGTCCGCGCCGGAGGCATCGTCATTAACGTGCCTGATGATTTCAATACAATCCAGGAAGCGATTGACGCCTCTATGGACGCCGATACCATACTTGTTCAGCCCGGTGAATATGTCGGTATAGTCAATTTCAACGGTAAGAATATAGTTCTCGGAAGCCTTTATTTAACCACCGGAGATGAAGATTACATAGAGAGCACCATCATTGACGGTGACGCCAACGGACGCAGCGTAATCGTCATCCGTAACGGTGAAACTGCGGAAGCAGTTCTCAGTGGTTTTACAATTAAAAACGGTGATACTGACTTCGGCGGTGGCTGCTACATCAGGGCGTCCAGTCCCACACTCGACCATCTTCTGATCACTGAAAACCACGTCAGCGACCGTGGCGCCGGTATCTACTGCACCTCTGATGCAACCCCGACAATAACCTATGTAACTGTGGTCAACAACACCGCAGATGGAAACCAGGGTGGTCTCGGCACAGGGGGGAACGCTGTCGCATCAGTTGTCAACTCCATCTTCTGGGGCAACACTCCGACAGCAATTTCTGCCGGACAGACCTTTAACTATTCCTGCATAGAAGGCGCTTACAACGGCAATGGCAACATCGAAGACGACCCGCAATTCGTTGATTTCGATAACGGTGATTACCACATCACCGAAAACAGCCCCTGTGTTGATACAGGCGATCCTAACTCGCCCGAAGACTCTGACCGCACCCGCGCCGATATGGGCGTCTTCCATTACAATCAATGGGTTGGACCACGTATCGTTCTTGATCCCGAAGCGCTTGATTATGGTGAGATCATCGTTGATCAAAGCTCCGATTTAACGCTCACTATCAGCAACATTGGCAACGAAGATTTAACAGTTACGGATGTATCCATCGAAGGTGATTATTATAGCAGTGACTTTGAAGGAGAGATCAATATTGAGGTGGATAACAGCCATGAATTAACGGTTACATTCACGCCCGGTGAGCTTGGTGACCTGGCAGCCACACTGACCATTACTTCAAATGATCCGGTAAATGATGTAATAACAGTTGACCTTACCGGTATCGGCGTCGCTGAGGAGCCTATAATCGTCATTGATCCTGAAAACCTTGATTTCGGCTTTGTAGTAGTTGATCAAACCGCCGAACTGACTCTTACCATAAGTAATGACGGTCACGCCGATCTGCATATTACTGACATTAGCGTCCGGGGAGAGCCGACATTCTTGTCGGCTTTTGAGGACGAGATCGTAATTGGTATAGATGAAAGCACTGAACTTACGGTTTCATTCACACCTGACGCAGAAGGTGATTTTGAAGGAACACTCACCATAACATCAGACGATCCCAATCGCGAAACCGTTGATGTTGCTTTGGCAGGCGCAGGAGCGTTGCCGGACATAGCAATTGACAGCGAAAGCCTTGACTTCGGTTCTGTGGTCGTCAACCGGTCACGTGATTTGACGCTAACTATCAGCAACGAAGGGCAGGCTGATCTG
The DNA here is from genome assembly GCA_021734165.1 of bacterium. GTDB lineage: Bacteria > Electryoneota > AABM5-125-24 > Hatepunaeales > Hatepunaeaceae > JAIPJL01. The sequence continues at coordinate 13,526 of JAIPJL010000059.1, forward strand.
ACCATAGATCAAATCGGCGTCAACGGCGCTTATTTCGCTGTTGAATTCGATCAGGAAATCGTGATCAATCCGAATGACAGCTACGAACTTGAAGTCTCATTCGTTCCAGAAGAGAACGGTGATTTCGAGGGAACATTAAGCATCAGCTCCAACGATCCCGATGAAGCAGTGGTTGACATAGCCCTGACCGGAACAGGCGTTAGTCCGGTAATTACTGTCGATAGCGAGGAGCTTGATTTTGGAGAAGTCGAGATCAACAACGCCCGTGCAATGACGCTCACCATCGGCAACGAAGGAAACGGCGATCTAACCATTTCGGATATCACCGTTGAAGGCGAGTTTTTCAGCGTTGATTTTAACAACGATGTAGTGATTGAGCCTGATGCGCAATATGAGCTGGATGTTGTTTTTGCGCCGCAGCGAGGAGATGATTATGAAGGAACGCTAACTATTATATCTGACGATCCTCAGAACGGTGAATTTGTCGTTGATCTGGTCGGTGTCGGACGCGGTCCCCGGCTCTACGACGTCGGTTCATTCGACACACCCGGCTCCGCCGAGGATGTATTTGTGAGGAACGGCTATGCTTATGTGGCAGACTACTGGCAGGGCTTGCAGATTTACGATGTTTCCGATCCCGAAAATGTTTCATCGGTTGGTTCGTTTGACACACCCGGCACCGCTTACGGCGTATATGTCGAAGGTGATTACGCCTACATTGCGGACTTTGGAGCAGGGCTGCGCATTATCGACGTGTCCGATCCTCAAAATCCGGACGAAACCGGCGCTTATGATACCGACGGCAGAGCGTACTCGGTGCAGGTTGTCGGGAATTATGCTTACATAGCGGACGGCACTTCAGGGATTTGCATCGTGGATGTTTCCGATCCTGCAAATCCATCCTTGATGGGAACTTACGACACACCCGGACAAGCCTTTGACCTGTTCGTGGAGGGTAATTATGCATACATAGCCGATCATTCGCAGGGCTTACGTGTAATCGACGTCAGTGATGCTGAAAATCCCGACGAAATCGGCTACTACGAAACCGAATCCAACGCCTACGGAGTGCAGGTTTCCGGTGACTACGCTTACGTGACCAACGTCGGTGACGGCTTAATAGTAATCGACGTTTCCAGCCCTGAAGATCCCCAGCTTGCCGGAGTCGCCGATACTCCCGGAGACGCCTATGGTGTCGATATACTTGGCGATGTGGCTTATGTCGCTGACGGCGATGAAGGACTTACAATCGTCAATATAGCAGACGCTGAAAATCCGGAAACGGTTGACGGCATCGACACACCCGAATTTGCGATCAACGTCTTTGTGCTCGGTGATTATGCCTATGTAGCCGATGAAGGACAGGGCGTGCGCATATTCAACATATCCTACTACCTGCCGCCCTCACCGGAAATCGCAGTTTCACCCGATCCTCTCGATTTCGGTTCAGTCATTGTTGACGAAAGCGCGGAAGCATCTCTGACAATCGACAACATCGGTAACGCCGATTTAGTAATCACAGATATATCTGTGGTGGGTCAGACATTCCTGTCTGACTTTGAGGATGAAATAACCATCGAACCTGATGAATCTTACGATCTTACAGTTACTTTCACACCCGACGAAGTCGGTGAATTTAACGGAACCTTGACCATTACATCGAACGATGATGAATATCCTGAACTTACTGTTGACTTAATCGGATTGGGACGCTCAACCTTAATGCACATCCCCGATGATTTTGGTACTATACAGGCAGGCATCGACGCAGCCTTCGCTGGTGATACTCTGCTCGTCGATCCCGGTACTTACTCCGAAAACATCAACTTCAATGGTAAGGACATTCTTATTGGCAGCCTCTATCTGACCACAGGTGAGATCGACTATATCGAATCAACAATCATCGACGGTGACGCCAATGGTTCAAGCGTTGTGGTGTTTCGCAACGGTGAAACGGCAGACGCGCGGTTAACAGGCTTCACCATTCAGGGCGGTGACACCGACTTTGGCGGTGGAATATACGTCAACGCTTCGTCACCGACCTTGGATCACATTTTGATAACCGGCAGCCACGCTTCACGGCGCGGCGGCGGCGTCTATGCCACCGGCAACGCCAACGTCACCATGACCAACGTCACCATAGCGAATAACTCGGCTGAAGAAGACGGCGGCGCGCTGAACGTCTTTGCCGGAGCGAGCGCCACCATCAACAGCAGCATACTCTGGCGCAACGATCCGACCGATATGCCCAACGGACTGACCGTCACCTACTCAGACGTGGAGGGCGGTTACAATGGTGAAGGCAACATCGACGAAGATCCCCTGTTTGCCTTTGATTTCAACGGTTCTTATCGTATAATCCGCAACAGCCCCTGCATTGATACAGGCGATCCGGATGCTCCACAGGATCCCGACGAAACCCGCGCCGATATGGGAGCGTTCTTCTTCAACCAGCCGATGGAGCCGGACATAGCCTTCGATCCCGAAGAGCTTGATTTTGGAGAAGTCAGACTTGGTGAACTGGAAGAACTGACATTAACCATATTAAACGAAGGACGCACCAACCTGACAATCTCTGATATATCAACGGTGGGGCAGACATTCCTGTCTGCCTTTGATGAGGAAATCGTCATCGAACCGGATAACTCTTATGAACTTACCGTATCTTTCGCGCCTGAGGTAATCGGCGATCACGAAGGATCACTGACAATTACTTCCGACGATCCTGATGAGGGAGAAACTGTTATTAATCTATTCGGTGTTGGCGTCGGTCCTGTCATCACCGTTTCACCCGAATCAATCGACTTCGGTGAAGTGGTTATCGACCAAAGCGTACGCCGGATGCTGACCATCAGCAATGAAGGCAACGACATCCTGACCATAATCGATGTCGAAGTTGGGGGAGCGCCGATATTCCTATCGGCGTTTGAAGACAGGATCACCATCCAACCCAACGAGTCCTACGATCTGTCAGTTACCTTCACCCCAGACGATGCAGCCGATTTCGAAGGCGCTCTAACCATCCAATCCGACGACCTGCTGAACGAATACATCGAAGTAGCCTTAAACGGCGTCGGCAGGAGTTCGAGAATCAGTGAGATTGGAGTCTTTGAATCTGAAGAAGGCTGGACAATTGAGAACGTATATGTTGTTGATAACCATGCTTACATTTCTGCAGGTAGTCGTGGTGTTTTTCGTGTTATTGATATCTCTGATCCTGAAAATCCCAATGATGTTGGTCACTACAATGCAAGCTCACCCAGAGGGATATATGTATCTGGAATTTATGCCTATGTGGCTGAGGTTGGTTTAGATGTTATTGACATCTCAGATCCAGAGAACCCTGAAAGAATTGGTAATGTGGATACACCTGCTTGGGCTAATGATGTTTATGTTGATAACAATTATGCCTATGTGACTGCAGGTTCAGGTGATCTTCGAATAATTAATGTAAGTGATCCAGAAAATCCTGAAGAAATCGGTTACTTCGATCCAGATGAATGGGGATCTGCACTGCAGGTTTATGTATCAGGCAATTATGCCTACTATACCGCTCACGCAGCCGGAGGACTTCACATAATAGATATTTCCGATCCTGAAAATCCAGAAGAAGCGAGTTATTTTGATGCACCACCTGAAGGTGATCGTGGAGGAGCGGGTGGAATATTTGTTAAAGGCAATTATGCATATGTGACATGTCATGATGCAGAAGACAGAGATGTTGGGAGTCTCTATGTGATTGATGTTTCTGACCCTGAAAACCCTCGAACGGTAAGTACCTATAATGCACCTGGTCCACCTAATTCTGTTTTTGTTAATGGCAACAGTGCTTTCTTAGCGGGTAGAGATAACAATAATGAAAATGGTTATTTACATGTGATTGATGTTTCCGATGTGAGACGACCAAGAGAAGTTGGTTCTTTTAACGTACCTAATTCAGCCAGTGATGTTTTTGTTTATAGTAATTATGCATTCGTTGCTTCAGGAGGTGATGGAGGAGGTCTTTATATCCTCGACGTTTCCGACTTCGTGCAGTATCCCGAAATTGCAGTTGGAGCTGAGGAACTGGACTTTGGCAACGTGCTGGTCGGTACCGAGGAAGACCTGATCCTGAACATCAGCAACGAAGGCAACTGGGATCTGACGATTACGGACGTCGAAGTGCGGGGAGCGCCGACATTCCTGTCGGCGTTTGACGGCGAAGTCGTCATCGAGCCTCTTAGTGACGCCTATCAACTGACGGTAACCTTCGCGCCTGATGAGATTGGCGCTTTTGAAGGCGCTCTGACGATTCATTCCGACGATCCCGATCAGCCTGAAATCGAGATTACACTCTCCGGTACAGGCGTTGCGCCCGATATTCAGCTTGACGCTTACGAGCTTGATTTTGGCGAGGTTAATATAATTGGTGACGGAGCTGATCTGGCAGTCACCATCACCAATGCAGGATCATATCCTTTGACCGTTTCCGCTGTCGAAATTCGGGGAGCGCAGACATTCCTGTCGGTGTTCGAGGACGAAGTGGTTCTCGATCCCGAAGACACTTACGAACTCACCGTAACCTTCGCTCCCGACGATGTAGGAAGGCATGACGCCACACTAATCATTTCATCCGATGATCCCGATTCCGGCGAGCTTGAGGTTTCACTGACCGGTATCGGCGTTGCGGAGGACTTCAAGCTGTACGTGCCTGACGATTACAACACCATTCAGGATGCAATCGACGCCGCGGCGGACGGGGATTCGATCCTGGTGCGTCCGGGAACTTACACAGAGAACATCCACTACAGCGACAAGAATCTGGTTATCGGCAGCTTATGGATGATGACCGGAGACGATGCTTATGTTGACTCGACCATCATCGACGGCGACGGCGGCGGGATCACGGTCAACATGCGCGAAAACCTGACCTCTGAGGCGGTACTGTCCGGCTTCACCATCACCGGAGGCGAGGCGAGCTATGGCGGCGGTATCTACATCAACGCTTCCGCTCCCGTGCTTGACCACCTGCTGATCACCGGCAACCACGCTTCACGCTGGGGAGGCGGTATCTACTCGACTCATAACGCCCAGCCGACGCTGATTAACGTGACTGTGGCAGGCAACAACGCCGACATCGGCAACGCCGGAATTCACACTTACGACAATTCCGATGCGACCATTGTAAACTGCATTTTCTGGGATAACGTCGCTGCCAACGTCTCGAACGGCATGACTGTCAGCTATTCCTGCTTCGAGGGAGGCTACGCGGGTAACAACAATATCGACACAGATCCGCAGTTCATTGACGGCGCCAACGGCAACTTCCACCTGATCCAGGACAGCCCCTGCATCGATACGGGCGATCCCAACTCCCCCGCCGATCCCGATGAATCACGCGCCGATATGGGTGTCTTCCATTATATCCCGCTGCCTTCGATTGCTGTTTCACCCGATACACTTGACTTCGGTGAAGTTGCAATGGGACAGAGGGGCGTGCTGGCTTTGACCATCAACAACGACGGCAACGCCGATCTGACCGTTTCCGCTATAACGATTGAGGGCGACTACTACACCAGCGACTTCGAGGACGAACTTGTCGTCGCAGCCAATGACAGCCGTAATGTCTCGATTACGTTTGCACCACAGGAGACAGGCGATCTTAACGCTGTTTTAACAGTCACATCCGACGATCCGCTGAATGAGGAAGTGACAATCGAACTGATGGGAGTTGGACGCGAACCACAGATTCCGGAAGTTGGGCATGTTGGTATAGAAGGTGCAGCAGAAGGTGTTTGTGTGGTTGGTGATTATGCATTTGTAGCAGCAGGTGCAACAGGTTTAGCAATAATAGATATTAGCGATCCTGAGAATCCTGCGTTAACAGGAACCTATGATACACCACAGGAAGCATGGGATGTTTTTGTATTAGATAATCATGCTTATGTTGCTGATCGATCTGGAGAGCTAATAATAGTTGATGTCACTGATCCTGAAAATCCGGATGAAATTGGAGCAATTGATACTCCCGGAGAATGTCGTGAAGTATTTGTAGTCGATAATTATGCTTATATAGCTGATTATGATGGAGGATTAAGGATTATTGACGTCTCTGATCCTGAAAATCCGGATGAAGTTGGAGTTTATGATGACGATTCAATGTATGAAGACGTCATAGTTATTAATAATATTGCCTATGTGGCTGCAAGAAATAGTGGATTGGTCATATTTGATGTATCTAATCCCGAAAATCCTGAAGTGATTGGTCAGTATGAGTCACAAGGAGCCAATGGGTTAGCAATCGATGGTAATCACGCTTTTATTGCGTCACTGGCAAATGCTTTAGTTGTTGTAGATATATCCGATCTTGAAAATATTGAGGAAGCTTGGCAGTTTGGATTTAACGATTATGCCGAAGCGGTGGCTGTTAACAATAATTATGCTTTTGTTGCAAACTGGGAGGATGGTCTAAAAGTTATTGACTATTCTGACACTGAAAATCCAACTGAAGCAAGCTCTCACAATACTGATGGATTAGCATGGGATGTCACAGTAGCAGGAAATCATGCGTATATCGCTGATGGAGGAAACG